>JANMYB010000014.1:0-7564 GCA_031381645.1 Methylotenera sp. | reverse complement strand
ATTTTTTCAGACCGCTAGTGCCGTGTGCGATAACGGGTTTGGTGCGTAAAAGTTGTTTTAACATGTTTATCATCCCCTTTTACGGCTAGTTTACCGCAATTACAGCCAATCTTTATCGATTAAAAAATCTGTATAAAGTTTGGCCTCGGCACTACCGTTTTCGGGTTTCCAATCGTAGCGCCATTTCACAATTGGTGGCATCGACATCAGTATTGATTCTGTGCGTCCGTTTGATTGCAAACCAAACAATGTGCCGCGATCGAACACCAGGTTAAACTCCACATAGCGACCACGCCGATAGGCTTGAAAGTCGCGCTCATGTTCAGCGTAAGGGGTATCTTTGCGACGCTGTAAAATGGGCAAATAGGCCTGTAAAAAGCTGTCGCCCACCGCGCGTTGTAGCGCAAAGCTTTGTTCAAAACCAAGCTCGCTAAAGTCATCAAAGAAAATGCCGCCAATGCCGCGTGGTTCTTTGCGATGTTTCAAGTAAAAATATTCGTCACATTGTTTTTTAAATTGTGGGTAATAAGCTGGGTTAAAGCCATCTAGTGCGGTTTTGTTGGTGCGGTGAAAATGTACGCAGTCTTCTTCAAAGCCATAATAAGGTGTTAAATCCATGCCGCCGCCAAACCACCAAATTGGCGCCTCATTTTCTTTTTCTGCCACAAAAAAACGAATGTTCATGTGCACGGTGGGTGCATATGGATTGCGCGGATGCAGCACAAGTGACACGCCCATAGCTTGCCAAGCGCGCCCAGCGGCTTCGGGGTGTGCGATTGTGGCGGCGGGAGGAAGTTTGTTGCCGAGCACATGCGAAAAGCCAACGCCAGCGCGTTCGAACACATTACCACCTTCTAACATGCAGCTATTGCCACCACCGCCTTCAGGACGTTGCCAGCTATCGTGCAAAAAAGTTTTGCCGTCCACCAATTCTAAGGCTTCAATAATTTTAGCTTGTAAGCTCTGCAGGTAATTTAAAACGGCTTCTGCATTTAATGAAGTACTCAAAATAACTTATCCCTTAATGGCTCGAAAGCCAATATCGGTGCGGTGCTGTGCACCATAAAATTTTATATCATTTACTATTTTATAAGCTTGTTGCTGCGCAAATTTCACCGTTTCACCCAGTGCGGTCACGCACAATACGCGGCCGCCGCTGGTGACAACTTTGCCGTCTTTTAACTGTGTTCCGGCATGAAAGACCTGCGCATCTTGTAGATATTTTGGTAGCCCGGTAATTTCATCGCCTAATCTTGGCGTATCTGGGTAATTGTGAGAGGCCATCACCACGCCTAGCGCGGTGCGTCTATCCCATTCCGCTTCTGCTAAATTTAATGTGCCAGCAACTGCATGCTCAGCTAGCGCCACAAAGTCAGATTTCAAACGCAACATAATCGGCTGCGTTTCAGGGTCGCCCATACGGCAGTTAAATTCCAACGTTTTAATGCTGCCATCTGGCGAAATCATCAAACCCGCATAGAGAAAGCCGGTGTAAGGAATGCCATCCTTCGCCATGCCTTCCACGGTGGGGCGAATCACTTCGCGTAGCGCACGCGCATGGATTTCTGGTGTCACGCAGGGCGCGGGTGAATACGCACCCATGCCGCCAGTATTTGGTCCTTGGTCGCCGTCTAGCAAGCGTTTGTGGTCTTGGCTGGTGGCGAGTGTGAGTATATTTTTGCCGTCCACCATCACAATAAAACTGGCTTCTTCGCCCGTTAAAAATTCTTCAATCACAACTCTAGAACCTGCTGAGCCTAGTTTATTATCGGCCAGCATGGCATCAATCGCTGCGTGTGCTTCGTCTAAGTTCATCGCAACCACAACGCCTTTGCCAGCTGCTAAACCATCAGCTTTAATCACAATTGGCGCGCCCTCTGCGCTTACGTAATCATGTGCTTTTTGTGCATCGGTAAAGGTTTGATATTTTGCGGTTGGAATGCTGTGGCGTTGCATAAATGCTTTGGCAAAATCTTTGGAGCTTTCTAATTGCGCCGCCGCTTTAGTCGGGCCAAAAATTTTGAGATTATTTGCACGAAAAACATCCACAACGCCTTGAGAAAGTGGTGCTTCTGGGCCAACAATCGTCAATCCAATTTGCTCTTTTTGCGCAAAGGCCAGTAAATCAGCCACGCTAGAAATAGGCACATTCACCATATCAGGATTAGTCGCGGTGCCCGCATTACCAGGCGCTACATAGACGCGGCTCACAGCCTTATTTTGTGTGATTTTCCAAGCTAGTGCGTGCTCTCGACCGCCGCTACCAATGACGAGAATTTTCACCGCTAGTGCCTAAAATGGCGGATGCCAGTGGTAATCATGACTAGACCAAGTTCATTGGCTGCTGCAATCACTTCATCGTCACGCATACTGCCGCCCGGGTGAATGACGCAGGCGGCACCTGATTGGGCTAAAACGTCTATACCATCTCTAAACGGAAAGAATGCATCAGAAGCGACGACTGAATTTTGCAAACTTAAGCCGGCATTTTGCGCTTTAATGGCGGCAATTTTAGTGCTATCGACACGGCTCATTTGTCCCGCACCCACGCCCAGCGTCATGCTGTTGCCGCAAAATACAATGGCGTTACTTTTCACATATTTGGCAACATTCCACGCAAATAATAAATCCGCCATTTGTTGTGAAGAGGGTTGTTTTTTGGTCACAATTTTTAAATCAGTTTGCGAAATTTCGTGATTATCCGCAGTTTGAACCAGTAAGCCAGAACCGACGCGTTTGCTGTCATGCGAGTTGCGGCCTTGTTCCCAAGCACTATTCCCACCTTTTGGCAGTGCAATTTTAAGCACGCGCACATTGGCTTTTGCTTTAAGTAAATTGAGCGCGTCAGCGCTAAAGTCTGGCGCAATCAAGACTTCCATAAACTGTTTAGAAACTGCTTCGGCAGTAGCTAAATCAACGCTGGTGTTAAACGCAATAATGCCACCGAAAGCAGAAGTTGGGTCAGTTTGAAAGGCTTTGCTGTAAGCTTCCAGCGCATCCTTGCCAAGTGCCACGCCGCACGGGTTGGCGTGCTTCACAATCACACAAGCTGTTGCCTGAAAGCTTTTTACAGCTTCCCAAGCCGCATCTGCATCTGCAATATTGTTATAGCTTAATTCTTTGCCTTGCAGTTGTTGCGCGCTAACCAGTGAGCCTGGCGCTGGGCATAAGTCGCGATAAAACGCGGCGCTTTGGTGCGGGTTTTCGCCGTAGCGCAAATCTTGCACTTTTACAAACCGCGAATTCATTTGCGCGGGAAATTCATCGCGCGTGCCGTCTGCATTAAAGCTGCTTAAATAATCGCTAATCGCCGCATCGTAATTGCTAATGCGGTTAAACGCAGCCACAGAAAGTTTGAATTTATATGCCCTGGAAGCCTCGCCGTTATTGGCTTGCAGGGCAGCTAAAAAATCAGCATATTGGCTTGCATCAGTTAAAACAGCGACATCTTGCCAGTTTTTCGCAGCACTACGCACCATGGCTGGGCCGCCAATGTCGATGTTCTCAATCGCGTCCTCCAGCGTGCAATTGGGTTTGGCAACAGTCGCTTCAAACGGATATAAATTCACTACCAGCAAATCAATATTCGGGATGCCTTGCGCTTGCATGGCCGCCACATGTTCGGGCAAATCGCGCCTGCCCAGCAGGCCGCCATGCACTTTTGGGTGCAAGGTCTTTACGCGGCCATCAAGCATCTCGGGGAAGCCCGTGTAATCGCTGACTTCGATAACGGGAATGTTGTTATCGCGTAATAATTTGGCAGTGCCGCCAGTGGAGAGAATTTCTACATTTAATTTGGCTAGTGCGGTGGCAAGTTCGACAATGCCTATTTTGTCTGAAACGCTGATAAGTGCTCTTTTGATGGTGGACATAAAATTACTTTAGTTGAGGTTGTATTGCGCCATTTTTTTGCGCAGTGTATTTCGATTCAAACCCAATATTTCTGCGGCTTTCGATTGATTGCCGCCGACTTTATTGAGTATAAATTCTAGCATCGGCTTTTCCACGCAGCCCAGCACCATGTCGTAAATTGCGTGCGGCGGCTGGCCATCCAAATGTGTAAAGTAATCTTCGAGCGATTCTGTAACAGTCTGCTGAAGTTTACTTTTATCGCCCATTTTTACGCTGCCAATTCTTCTAATTCATCTCTGTTGTCGACATAAACCAAACGTTCATTTTTGGCTTTTAGCTCAGCAAAAAAGTCGTTAATGGCTTGCTGTTGCAATGGAATGGTCTGTAGCGTATTCATGTTATGTCTAAAATTGGCCGAGCCTGCTAAGCCCTTGGTGTACCACGAGATATGCTTGCGTGCGACGCGCATACCGGCTAAATCACCATAAAAACCATATAAATCATTGATATGTTCCAGCATCACGGTGTGGATTTCTTCCACAGTCGGTGGCAATAAATGCGAGCCCGTTTTTAAATAATGCTCAATCTCGCGGAATATCCACGGCCTGCCTTGCGCCGCACGGCCTATCATCACCGCATCCGCGCCTGTGTAATCCAACACGTATTTGGCTTTTTCGGGGGTTGTGATGTCGCCATTGGCAATTAGCGGAATATTCACTGCTTGTTTAACCGCCGCAATCGTATCGTATTCCGCATCGCCCATATACAAACAAGCACGCGTGCGGCCATGCATGGCCAGCGCTTTTACGCCAATATCTTCGGCCATTTTTGCAATCATTACCGCGTTGCGATTTTGCTTATCCCAACCAGTGCGAATTTTCAGTGTCACTGGCACATCCACTGCGCCCACTACGGCTTTTAGAATTTGCGAAACCAGCGGTTCATCTTTTAATAACGCAGAACCAGCCATCACATTGCAGATTTTTTTGGCTGGGCAACCCATGTTAATGTCAATAATCTGCGCACCATTATCTACGTTGTAGCGTGCGGCTTCTGCCATCATTTTTGGGTCTGCGCCCGCAATTTGCACCGAGATAGGGTCTACTTCGCCCTCATGATTCGCACGGCGGCGTGTTTTTTCGCTGCCATAAAGCAATGAGTTCGAAGTCACCATTTCAGAAACCGCTAGCCCTGCGCCCAACTTTTTGCAAAGCTGACGGAAAGGCCTATCCGTGACGCCCGCCATGGGCGCGACGACTAGGTTGTTCTTTAAAATGTGATTGCCGATTTGCATTCAATTGTTGTTTTGCAGAAAGTTGCCTATTTTATACGCAATCGCTATGACTTGACACTACTAACTGCTAATTTTTTGTTTAATTTTTAACTTAAAAATGGGGTATGGTAAGTAGCTCTAATTTGCTTAACCATTCAATCGCCTGCTCACGTGTCTCGCCGCACATTTCCTCGCTAGGCTGCAAGCTGGCGCAAAAAGCAGGGCGCTCTGGCTGGCCGAATATTTTGCAGCGGTTTTCGCCATCTAATTGAACACAACGCATGCCAGCTGGCTTGCCGTTTGGCATGCCGGGTATAGGGCTGTTAATACTCGGCGCGATGCAGCAGGCACCGCATTCTGCTCTACAAATCATTGGCTTTGCTTGTCAAACTAAAGTCTTGCCAAACAAAACCAATGCTGCTCACGCCCGCTTTTAAATCTTGCATGGCAAGTTTTACTTGTTCTGGTACGCCTTTTGCACCCAGCTCAATTTGTCTATTAGGTTTTAGTTTTGGCAGGCTAAATACTTTAATTTCTGGATATTTTTGCACCGTTTCATTCATTAAATCAATTAATTGGCTTTCAATGCCATCCACCACAATAATCGATTGTTCCAAATATTCGGTTTGATGAAACAAGTGTGAGTAATGCGTATCCAGCACCCATTCCATCATTGGGTGCGCCATGGCAGGAAAGCCTGGCAGAAAATAATGACCTTTGATAGAAAATCCCGCAACCCGATTCACTGGGTTAGGGATTAAATTCGCACCTTGAGGAAAATCGGCCATGAACACTCTTTTGGGGTAAGCGCTTTTACCAAATTGCGCCACAATTTCTGCCACAGCGCCAGCATGGCGTTCAATGGCTACGTTCAGTGCATCTGCCGCACATTGCCGCGTGTAGTCATCTGGCGTGGCGCCAATGCCACCAAAGCTGAAGACTATATGTTCTTTTTCGATATCACTTTTTGCAAAGCTGGTTTTAAGCGCATTGGTAATTTGCGCTGGGTCATCACCTAAATATTGCGCCCAACTTAATGCTAAACCGCGTGCAGTGAGAATTTCAATCGACTTGCTTAAATGCCCATCTTGCCGCTTGCCAGAGAGAATTTCATCACCGATGATGAAGATGCCGAAGTTAGGATTAGTTTTTGTGGTTTTCATATTGGTAAATTGATTAAGTTAACTCATTTTGTCAAATTCTAGCGTTCCCATTACCCACCATGGCAAACGTGTGTATTGGTTTTTATATCCAGTTATGCCACAAATAAGTTGGGCATTTAATCTGGCTAAATGATAGGGGAGTTGATATGCCTCTTTATCAGGAGAGCCAAATCCAATAGTCGAGCCTACCCACATGGCTTCGTGAAATAAGTCATTTCTTGTGGAGTAAATACGGTTAACTAAATCTTCATTAAAAACGCTATATCTCTCGCAAAGAATATTAAAACGTTCTTTTAGCTTTGGTCTTTGGGCTGTTGGTTTGAGCTCTTGGTGAAGGTCATATAGCGCATCAAAAACAATGTACTGATGTAAGAAGCCATCCCAGTCCCATTCAAGGCTTCTAGCGCGGGAATATACATACAATATATTTACAAATTTTATCCGTTGAATTTCGCTTAAAGTCTTCCACCATTTATAGACATGTTGTAAAAAGTCTAAGCAAGTTGCATCCGTAATGTAAATATTGTTTATTGGCTTAATTGGCACGCGGCCATCAAACTTCCATTGGCTTGGCATTAGTCTAGTACCATATATGTAAGCAAGTAGATAAATAATTAATGCTTTATCAGTACCTTTTTCTCCATCCTTGCAGATTGGGTCTTGAATAGAGATTTGATGAGATGGTGGTAGAAAAAATACAGATGCAGGTTTTTCAGAGCGCTCAACTTTTTCCTTAAGCTCATTTGTTGCTAAATCTACGTTGTAGGTAGCTATCTGTGGAGGATAGTAGAATCCATCTTTGTTAGAATCTTTTTGAATTGCTTCTAACCGCTTAGCATGGTCAGAAAAAGGTGTGAATGAAACACCTAAAAACTCACCCTGAAGCGGTTTAATTAGAAAGCCAAATTCACTTGTTTTCAAGATTAATGCGCCCCCTCCCAATTACTTCCCACACCCACTTCTGCCAGTAACGGTACAGATAGTTTTGCGACATTTTGCATCAATGTTGGCAAAGTACTTTTAACTAATTCCAACTCGTTATCAGGCACTTCTAGCACCAGTTCATCATGCACTTGCATAATTAATTTGCTTTTTAAGCTTTCGCCATTTAACTTTTCTGTCGCCAACCAGTTGGCTACGGCAATCATGGCTAGTTTGATTAAGTCTGCCGCTGTGCCTTGCATAGGCGCGTTAATGGCAGCGCGTTCTGCGCCGTTGCGCCGTTGAACATTCGCGCTATTGATTTCTGGCACCCAAAGCCTGCGTCCAAAATAGG
>JANMYB010000022.1:0-25090 GCA_031381645.1 Methylotenera sp. | reverse complement strand
CAATGCCTAAATCTGCTTTATGTTCCACAACCGCTTTTTGCAAAGCTTGCGGATGCGTAGAACCTACGTCCAAATTGATATTCAGCCCATCTGGCTTATTGCCAATGGCAATAATTTCCGCCCCTAGCTCGTGAAACACATTGGGCGCCACATGGTAAGTAGCGCCGTGCGCACAATCCAGCACAATTTTTAGACCGTGCAAATCCATATTATTGGGGAAGGTACTTTTGCAAAACTCAACATAACGCCCAGCCGCGTCATCAATACGCCGCGCCTTGCCCAACTTGGCCGATTCCATCACCTGCATAGGTGCTTCTAGCTCAGCTTCAATAGCATGCTCGATGTCGTCGCCCAGCTTGGCACCAAGGCCTGAGAAAAACTTGATGCCGTTATCGTAATAAGGATTATGCGAGGCAGAAATGACAATGCCCGCCTGCGCGCGCAAGGCGCGGGTAAGGTAAGCCACCGCTGGCGTGGGCATTGGGCCTGTCAGTAGCGTATCTACCCCTGCTGCAGTTAAGCCCGCCTCAAGCGCGGCTTCTAGCATGTAGCCAGAAATGCGCGTATCTTTTCCGATAAGCACGGTTGGGCGCGCACCTTTTGTACCTTTTGACGCTAGCACACGACCAGCCGCATAACCCAAGCGCAACATGAACTCTGGCGTGATTGGATGTTCACCCACTTTGCCGCGAATGCCATCAGTTCCGAAATATTTTTTAGTCATGTTCTCTCATTTTTTATTGTATTGAAGCGACCACTTTTAACGCTTCCACTGTGGCTTTTACATCGTGTACACGCAGTATTTTAGCGCCTTTCATCGCGGAAAGCACGGAAGCGGCAATGCTGGCGTGCAACCGCGCATCGACATCATTGCCAGTGACTTGCCCTAATAATGATTTGCGCGATAACCCAACCAACAAAGGCTGACCTAAATCAGCAAAACTTTCCAAATTTTGTAGCAGCAAGATGTTATGTTCACGTGTTTTTCCAAAGCCAAAACCAGGATCAAGCACAATATTAGATTCCCTGCAACCCTCATGGATACTGGCTTGCAGGCGTGCCTTTAAAAATATTTTTACATCAGTTACCACATCATCATAATGTGGATTATTTTGCATGGTTTGCGGCGTGCCTTGCATGTGCATTAAACACACGCCAACGTTAGATTTTGCGGCAATCTCTAATGCGCCGCCTTCTTGCAGCGCGCGTACATCGTTGAGCATAGACGCGCCAGCTTCAATAGCGGCCTGCATCACAGCGGGTTTGTAAGTATCGATTGAAATGGGAATATTGATTTGTTTAACTAAAGCTTCAATCACAGCAATCACGCGGTTCAGCTCTTCTTGCAGGCTCACGGGTGTGGCATTTGGGCGAGTGGATTCGCCACCAATATCAAGAATATCTGCGCCCTCTTCCGCCAATTTCAGCGCATGTTCCACTGCCAAATTAGTCGATGAAAATTTACCGCCATCAGAAAAAGAATCAGGCGTGACATTAACAATGCCCATGACGCGTGGCTTTGTTAAATCGAGCTGAAATTTTCCGCAGTCAAATATCATAAAAAAGGGCTAATTAAATTAGCCCTCATTTTAACCTATTTTTAAGTCTTAGCTTTTTGCCGTTGGTTGCGGTACTGGGGTTGCGACATTGCCAGAAGAAGTCCCGCTATCACTCGGCTTAATTTTGGACTGACGTGGTTTCGGCTCGCGCACTGGCAGACCAGCCATAATGTCGTTAATTTGGTCTGCATCGATGGTTTCGTACTCCATCAAGGCCGCTGTCATGGCCTCTACTTTGTCACGATTAGCTTCCAACAGCTTACGCGCAATGCCATATTGCTCATCCAAAATTCGACGAATTTCAGCATCTACTTTTTGTTGCGTGGCTTCAGATACAGTTTTAGAGCTCATGCTACCGAAGAACGAATCTTGCTCACTGCCTGTATACACCATGATGCCCATGCTGTCGCTCATACCGTATTTGGTCACCATATCGCGAGCAAGTTTAGTTGCGCGTTCAAAATCGTTCGATGCACCTGTAGACATTTGATTCATGAAAATCTCTTCGGCAATACGACCGCCAAAGAGAATCGAAATTTCTTCCAGCATTTTATCTTTGTAATTGCTGATGCGATCAAACTCGGGCAATTGCCAAGTTAAACCAAGCGCCCAACCACGCGGCATAATCGTCACCTTATGCACAGGGTCAGCCTTCGGCAATAGTTTCGCAACCACGGCGTGGCCAGATTCGTGATACGCTGTATTTTTGCGCTCTTCCTCGCGCATGACCATGCTCTTACGCTCAGGGCCCATGTAAATCTTGTCTTTGGCGTCCTCGAAGTCTTCCATATCTACTGTGCGTTTACTGCGACGCGCAGCGAATAAAGCCGCTTCGTTCACCAAGTTGGCCAAATCTGCACCACTAAAACCTGGCGTACCACGCGCGATAATATCGGCTTTCACATCAGGGTCAATCGGCACTTTGCGCATGTGCACAAGTAGAATTTGCTCGCGACCTTTAATATCGGGCAAGCCAACCATCACTTGTCTATCAAAACGACCTGGGCGCAATAGCGCTTTATCTAGCACGTCTGCGCGGTTGGTTGCTGCAATCACAATCACGCCAGAGTTCGCTTCAAAGCCATCCATCTCTACTAATAGTTGGTTAAGTGTTTGTTCACGCTCATCGTTACCACCGCCAGTACCCGCACCACGACTACGCCCTACAGCATCGATTTCATCAATAAATATAATGCAAGGTGCGTTTTTCTTGGCAGTTTCAAACATATCACGCACACGCGATGCACCTACGCCGACGAACATTTCCACAAAGTCTGAGCCAGAAATAGTAAAGAATGGCACTTTTGCTTCGCCTGCGATTGCTCTTGCAAGCAAAGTTTTACCTGTGCCTGGAGGCCCAACTAATAACACACCGCGCGGAATACGGCCGCCGAGTTTTTGAAATTTGCTGGGCTCACGCAAAAATTCAACTAACTCAACCACTTCTTCTTTGGCTTCGTCGCAACCTGCAACATCCGCAAATGTCGTTTGATTCGAGCTTTCGTCTAACTGACGCGCTTTGCTTTTGCCGAATGAAAATGGCCCGCCGCCCTTGCCGCCGCCTTGCATTTGGCGCATAAAGAATATCCATACGCCAATGAGTAAAATCATTGGAAACCATGACATGAAAATTTCGAGCAATACTGAGCGTTGCTGCTCAGCTTTAGCCTCAACCGCGACGTTGTATTTAAGTAAATCGTTTACCATCCACAAATCACTTGGCGCATAAGTGCTGAACTCCTTGCCATCCTGCGTTTTACCACGCACGACATGGCCATCGATTTGCACGCTGGCAACTCGTCCATCTTTCACTTCTTGCATAAACTGTGAATAGACGATTTGGTTATCGGCCTTGCCTTGACCTGTGAATTGGTTGAACACCGTCATCAGCACTAATGCCACGACCAACCAAATTGCGATACTTTTTGCGATATTATTCAATTGCATTCCTTAAAAACTTGAGGCTTTACTAATTTTATACCTATTTTGTGGCGTTTGTGACCAAAACAGAATCACTTAACGCACCTTATTTACGCTTTAGACCTAGCAAATACACTTCACTACTTCTGTCTCTAGAGGCTTTTGGCTTTCGCGTCACTACTTTACCAAAGTGGATACGCATGGTTTTCACCATTTCATCAAAACCCGCACCTATAAACACCTTGACCAGAAAATTTCCATTTGGTTTAAGCCAATCTTTACAAAACTCCAGTGCCAGCTCAGTTAAATAAGCAGCGCCAGCTTGATCCACATCTTTTACACCACTTATATTGGGTGCCATATCGGCAATTACAAGGTCAACTGGCTTATTATTTAATACCTCTAGCAAGCGCTTCAATACTACTTCTTCGCGAAAATCACCTTGAATAAATTCCACGCCCGCAATTCCTGTCATATCTAAAATATCCAGCGCGATGACTTTACCGTTGCCTTTGAGACGCTGTACCGCCACTTGACTCCAGCTGCCAGGGGCTGAACCCAAATCGACAACTGTCATGCCAGGTTTGATGAGTTTATCTTTATCGTCAATTTCGATTAATTTATAAGCAGCGCGCGCTCTGTAGCCCTCTTTTTGCGCGCGTTTGACGAACTCATCATTGAGATGTTCTTGCATCCAGGCTTTACTGGTTCGTGTGGGTTTCACAGACTAAATGCTTTCATGGAGCTTCGTGTTAAAATAGCAATTATTAATAAGGTTGATAATGAAACTGAACACTAAACAAATATCACATCTGCGCAGCTTGGCTCACAGCTTAAACCCTGTAGTGATGATAGGCAATAACGGGCTCACAGAAAATGTGCTCAAAGAAATAGAGCTTAATTTAAACGCGCATGAGTTGATTAAAATTCAAGTCGCAGACGATGACAAAGAAGTACGCAAAAGCATGCTCACGAAAATTTGTGAAAAAACCAACGCAGTTGCTGTGCATCATATTGGTAAACAATTAGTGGTTTATCGTGCCAGTGAAACCGTAAAAGAAAAAGCGAAAGTACATATTTCCAAGATTTAGAGCGTTAATTTAGATACTCTGCAGCCCAGTATTTACTAGGCTTACAGAGCATATTATAAAACTTTTCTATAGTTAAAAAGTTGGTGTTGATTTATAAGCGAGTCAACGTGCTTTTAGCACTAAAACAAAGCCTAGCAAACATTCCACCAAATACGCCACGCTGGCCACACCGTGCCAATTTCTAAATCTTTCCGCAAATACACTTTGCATCACATCATTGGGTAGCGCGCTGGCTTTGAGTTGTGCGATAAGCGGCTGAATACCAAAATGTCCCGCCAACACGAGCAACAACATCACCACAACTGCCCAAAAAAAGCTTTGTTTCAGCGCGCCAGTGCCATAATCTAACAAACGCTGAATGAGCAAATAAAAGCCGCTGGCGATGCCGATATAGCTAATAATTGTGAACAATTTACCCGCCAAGCTGCCTGCCAATTGTTTGTCGTGCATCACGTCAAACAACACGTAAGCGGTGATGCCCGTCATCCACAAGCCGCCCACCCACATGGTAATTACAATTAAATTAATTCGAGATAACATATTGGCTTTATGATGTTAATTAAATATATAAAACTTCGATAACTTCAAATTCTTTAATGCCGCCTGGCGATTGCATTTCCGCAATTTCGCCTTGATTTTTGCCAATTAACGCGCGCGCAATCGGCGAGCCAATGGAGATTTTCCCGCCCTTAATATCAGCCTCATCTTCACCCACAATTTGGTATGTTTTTGTGTCGCCAGATTCTAAATCTTCAATTTTTACCGTCGCACCAAATACCACGCGGCCTTCGGCATGCAAAGTTTTTGGATCGATCACAAACAAGTTGGAAAGTTTAGATTCCAACTCTGCAATACGGCCTTCGATAAAGCTTTGCTTTTCTTTGGCCGCCTCGTACTCTGCATTTTCAGATAAATCACCCTGAGCGCGCGCCTCGGCAATCGCCTGAATGACACTGGGTCTATCTGTGCTACGCAGGCGCGCCAACTCAACTTTTAGCTGCTCTGCGCCTTTGATAGTCACGGGAATTTGATTTAATGCCATGTTAAAACCTTACAAAAAAAATAAACCACACCCAATTGAGCGTGGTTTTGAAAATTGAAGTGTATTTTAAATGAGTTTTTTATGCAAGTCTTGAATCGAGCACACTTCCATCTCTTTGGTTTGCGTCATGCCCATACACGCCGCCTTTGCGCCAGCTAGCGTGGTGTAATACGTCACTTTATTTTGCAGAGCGCTACGACGAATTTCATATGAATCAGCTACTGCTTTTTTGTCTTCAGTGACGTTGACAATAAAGCTAATTTCATTGTTTTTAATCATATCGACCACGTGCGGACGGCCTTCAGCCACTTTGTTCACGGGGGTTACTGTCAATCCATACTCTTTTAACACATTGGCAGTACCCTTGGTCGCCACTAATGCAAACCCCAGTTTCGCTAAATCGTGCGCAATATCTACTACTTTTAGATGGTCTTCATTACGCACACTAATGAACGCACAGCCGCCTTTTGGCAGCTTGGCCGAAGCGGCTAATTGCGACTTCACAAACGCCTCCGCAAAGGTAGCGCCTACGCCCATCACTTCGCCAGTTGATTTCATTTCAGGGCCTAAAATCGTATCCACACCTGGAAATTTAATAAACGGAAAAACTGCTTCCTTCACCGAGAAATAAGGTGGAATGACTTCTTTAGTCACGCCTTGCGATTTTAAACTTTGTCCCGCCATGCAACGTGCGGCGATTTTTGCTAGTTGCAAGCCACACGCTTTTGATACAAACGGCACTGTTCTAGAAGCACGTGGGTTTACTTCTAACACGTAAACAGTCTCACCTTGAATCGCAAACTGCACATTCATCAAACCTTTAACGCCCAGCGCCAGCGCCATTTGCACGGTTTGTTCGCGCAGCACATCTTGCAATTTTTTGCTTAAGCTATATGGCGGCAACGAGCAGGCAGAGTCGCCTGAGTGCACACCGGCTTGTTCAACGTGCTGCATAATGCCGCCAATCAGCACTTCGCTACCATCGCAAATCGCATCAACATCAATTTCTAGTGCATCATTTAAAAAACGGTCTAGCAACACGGGCGAATCGTTAGACACTTTCACCGCCTCGCGCATGTACCGCTCTAGCTGGCTTTGCTCGTGCACAATCTCCATGGCACGGCCACCCAAAACGTAAGAAGGCCTAACCACAAGCGGATAGCCAATTTCATTAGCCGCAACCAGCGCGGCCTCTGGCGTACGTGCAGTGCGGTTTGGTGGCTGTTTTAAACCTAAATCGTTGAGCATTTTTTGAAAACGTTCACGGTCTTCGGCGCGGTCAATCGCATCAGGTGTAGTGCCAATAATCGGCACGCCTGCTTTTTCTAGCGCACGCGCCAATTTAAGCGGTGTTTGCCCGCCATACTGCACAATCACGCCAACAGGTTTTTCAATATGCACAATTTCCAGCACATCTTCTAGCGTGACTGGCTCAAAATACAGGCGGTCAGAAGTATCGTAATCGGTCGAAACCGTTTCAGGGTTACAGTTCACCATAATGGTTTCATAGCCGTCATCGCGCATGGCAAAAGCCGCATGCACACAGCAATAATCAAACTCAATGCCTTGACCGATACGATTCGGCCCACCACCCAACACCATGATTTTCTTCTTATTGGTTGGCTTTGCTTCGCATTCTTCCTCATAGCTAGAATACATATACGCAGTATTCGTCGCGAACTCCGCCGCGCAAGTATCTACCCGCTTGTAAACTGGGCGTACATTATGCGCTTGACGGTAAGCGCGCACCGCGTGCTGATCTGTATCTAATAACTTGGCCAAGCGTCTGTCAGAAAAACCACGGCGTTTAAGTTGGAACAGCGCGTCTTTGTTCAAGTCCGCAATATGCTTGCCTTTGAGGACATTTTCGCGATCGATAATGTCTTTAATTTGCGCCAAAAACCAAGGGTCAATTTTCGAAATATTGAATACTTGTTCAATACTCATACCGCATCTAAACGCATCGCCCACATACCAAATGCGCTCTGAGCGTGGCTCGCCAAGCTCTTTGGTGATAATGTCTAAGTCTATGGTGATTTCATCCAAGCCATCAACGCCAACCTCCAAACCTCGCAGCGCCTTTTGAAAGCTTTCTTGAAAGGTACGGCCAATCGCCATCACTTCACCCACTGATTTCATTTGCGTGGTTAATCGCGAATCGGCTTGAGGGAATTTCTCAAAAGCAAATCTTGGTATTTTTGTAACGACGTAATCAATACTAGGCTCAAAGCTAGCTGGAGTTACACCGCCCGTAATTTCATTGCACAACTCATCCAAGGTGAAACCCACCGCTAATTTTGCTGCGACTTTGGCAATAGGGAAACCCGTAGCTTTAGACGCCAGCGCAGATGAACGCGACACACGTGGATTCATCTCAATGACAATCATACGGCCGTTATCGGGGTTGATGGCAAACTGCACGTTAGAGCCGCCCGTATCCACACCGACTTCACGCAACACCGCCAAACTGGCATTACGCATGATTTGGTATTCTTTATCGGTGAGCGTTTGTGCGGGTGCAACAGTGATAGAGTCGCCTGTGTGCACACCCATTGGATCTAAATTTTCAATCGAGCAAATGATAATGCAGTTATCCGCTTTATCGCGCACCACTTCCATCTCATACTCTTTCCAACCCAGCATCGACTCTTCAATCAACAACTCTTTAGTTGGCGATGCATCTAAACCGCGCTCGCAAATAGTGATGAATTCTTCACGGTTATAGGCTATGCCACCGCCGCTGCCGCCCATAGTGAACGAAGGGCGAATTATAGCTGGGTAACCAATGCTGGCTTGCACTTGCAAGGCTTCTTCCATACTATGCGCAATGCTAGAACGCGCAGAATCCAAGCCAATTTTAGTCATGGCTTCTTTGAATTTTTGTCTATCTTCAGCCTTATCAATCGCCTCTTTGCTTGCTCCAATCAGCTCAACATTATATTTTTTAAGCACGCCATGTTTGTCTAAATCTAGCGCGCAGTTAAGTGCGGTCTGCCCGCCCATAGTGGGCAATAGTGCATCGGGCTTTTCTTTGGCGATGATTTTTTCCACTACTTGCCAAGTAATTGGTTCGATATAAGTCGCGTCCGCCATTTCAGGGTCGGTCATAATCGTGGCAGGGTTGGAGTTCACCAAAATCACACGGTAACCTTCCTCACGCAAGGCTTTACATGCTTGCGCACCAGAGTAATCGAACTCGCAGGCTTGTCCAATAACGATAGGTCCGGCGCCAATGATGAGAATGGACTTGATATCTGTACGTTTGCCCATTAACTAGTCTTCCTTCGCTTCATCATTTCAATAAACTGGTCAAACAATTCACTCATTTCGGTGGGGCCTGGGCTGGCTTCTGGATGCCCTTGAAAGCTAAACGCAGGTTTATCGGTGCGCGCAATACCTTGCAAGCTGCCATCAAACAAAGATACATGCGTAATTTTTACATTCTTAGGTAAAGTGTTTGGGTCAGCCGCAAAGCCATGGTTTTGACTGGTTATGAACACGCGCTTGCTTGCGACATCTTGCACGGGATGGTTAGCGCCATGATGGCCAAATTTCATTTTCATGGTTTTTGCACCCGAAGCTAACGCCAATAACTGGTGCCCCAAGCAAATACCAAAGGTTGGGATACCTGTTTCCACCAACGTTTTAATAGCGCTAATAGCATAATCACAAGGCTCAGGATCGCCTGGGCCATTGGATAAGAAAATGCCGTCTGGCTTGTATTTAAGCGCTTCTTCGGCCGTTGCTTGCGCTGGCAATACGGTAACTTTGCAACCGCGCGAAACCAGCATGCGCAAAATGTTACGCTTTACGCCGTAATCAAACGCGACCACATGAAGTTCGCTTGCTGGCGCTTGTGTGTAGCTTTTACCGAGCGCCCATTCACCATCTGTAAATTCGTAAGCTTTTTTGCAACTCACCACTTTCGCCAAATCCATGCCAGCCAAACCAGGGAAAGCTTTGGCGAGGTTAAGCGCTTCAGCCTCATCGACTTTTCCAGCCATGACGCAACCCGATTGCGCACCTTTTTCGCGCAAAATTCGCGTGAGTTTGCGTGTGTCGATATCGGCAATTGCGACGATATTATTGGCTTTTAAATAATCAGAAAGTGTTTGCGTACTGCGGAAATTAGATTCTAAAAGTGGTAAATCACGAATAATTAAACCCGCCGCATAAACTTTGCTTGATTCAACATCCTCAGCATTCGTACCGTAATTGCCAATGTGAGGATAAGTGAGTGTGACGATTTGTTCAGTATAGGATGGGTCAGTGAGAATCTCTTGGTAGCCCGTCATCGAAGTGTTGAACACCACTTCACCCACAGTGTGGCCAGTAACACCGATTGCAATGCCATGAAAAACAGTTCCATCTGCTAACACTAACACCGCTGGAATTGTTTTTGACACCTTAATGCTCCTATATTTATCGCGACGCGCTACCTATTTACTTGTCGAACAGTAGATACGCAAAACGGGAGGAGTTTTTTGGACTCTTCCCGTTTCAGAATTGACGAATTATAGCGGAAACAGACTTAGGTTTCAAGCGCAGTTTTTAGGTTGGCAAGTTGCTTATCGTGCAATTTTCTCAACAAAATTTGTGCGGCAGCGGCGCCAATCAGCGCCGAAAACATATCCCACTGCGTATCCCACACATCACCTTGCGTGCCCAAAAAGGCCTCCGCCGCAGTGCCAGAGGCAACAGCCACCCACCACTCGATAAATTCATAACACGCACTAATGCCCAAACAAATTGAGCACACAATAAAAAATAACCACGCGCCATTTATTACCACCCTTTTGCGTAATAAAATTTCGCGTGTAGTCATGGCTGGCACAAAGCCTTGCGCAAAATGCCCTACACGGTCGTAATAATTTCGGCTTAACTCAAACGTGTCTCGCAGCCAATTAAATACTGGCACTTCGGCGTAAGTGTAATGCCCACCTACCATTAAAATAATGGCATGAACTAGAATTAAAACGTAAAGCAGACGGGTGAGCGGAAATTTTTTATAGCTAAGAATGAGAACTGGCAAAGCGATAATCACGGGGGAAATTTCTAAAAACCAAGTGAAATAATCGTGTGGATGAATGGCCGACCAAATAAAAATCGAGCCAAGCACCAACAATAAAACGGCAAAAAAAACCGTTTGTTTTGTCATTCAATCAGGCTGATAAACATGATAACAATTACGCCCGAATCGTTTAGCCACATACATGGCGTCATCCGCAAGCTTAATTAAATTACTAGGGTTGTCGTCATGCTGTGGATATAGCGCAATGCCAATACTCACACCCACCTGCAAGACTTGCTCTGCGATGTGGAACGGCTGTGCAAGTTCGCTAATCACCTTATCTGCAGTTGCAACAAGTTGTTGCTCATCTTTAAGTTTAGGTAACAAAATCACAAACTCATCTCCGCCAATACGTGCCACCGTGTCTTCGGCACGCAGCAATGTGGTGAGACGCTCGCCTACTTTTTTAAGCAATTGATCGCCAATTAAATGTCCGTATGTGTCGTTCACCACTTTAAAATAGTCCAAATCTAAACAGCACTGCCACTATTTGCTGGGCACGACTGGCTTCTTTTAGCGCCTGCGCCATTCTATCTTCTAGCAGGCGGCGATTTGGCAAACCAGTCAGTGCATCATTATTCGCCATCACAGTTAGAGCAGAGGTTGAGTTCAACATCTGCTCAAAAAGTTTTTCGCGCTTCTTACTTTGAAAAATAAGCCCTGCCAATATCGTTAAAAAGAACAAAGTAATAATACTTGGCGCAATAGTCTTTCTATAGACTTGCTGATCCCAATTACTTACCGCCACATCGATGCCCAGCATCACAAAATGTGGCGTTTCAACCGTGGCGGTCAGCGGCACATGTGCGCTTACCCAAGTGCCCCAATGATCGGTCACAGGACCTTCAACCAAGGCTTTTCGAGTAAGCAGCCCCTGCCTTAACGCATCGCTTGCTTCTACAAATATATCGCCTAAATGTGAAATCTCCGAAGGCGGCTGAGGGCTAGCATCTAACAAAAATTTGATTTGTATTTTGCCTTTTTGCTCAGCCGTGTATAGCAAATAAATAAAATGACAGTTTTTATTAGCTCTACACGCGCTATTTAATTGCAACGCCAGCTGTGCTAAATCGGTCTTATTTATATTATCTGGATTAGTATTTAAAGTGGCGGTATGTGGGCGCCAATCAATCGATTGCTCGATAGTTTTTGCGTAAACAATTAAATTATCACGCATTTCTTCATCTTGAGTTTTGGCAACATGAAATATATAAAGCAAACCAATCAGCAAGGTGAGAATAAACAAAACCCAATACCAATGTTTGACTTGGTTTTGGGTACGCTGGGATTTAACAGAGTCGAGCATTTGTATAAAGTTGCAGTGCAGATGTTTAAGATGAAGTTATTTTAAAGCCAGCACATCACGCATATCAAACAAACCTGATTTCTTGGCAGCCAAAAACTTAGCAGCGCGTAGCGCGCCCAACGCAAATGTGGCACGGCTACTAGCTTTGTGGGTAATTTCGACGCGTTCACCAATGCCAGCGAATACGACCGTGTGGTCACCCACCACATCGCCGCCACGCAACGTGGCGAAGCCGATTTTTCCTGCTTCGCGCTCACCTGTCACGCCTTCGCGTGCGTAGATGGCGCAATCCTTCAAATCTTGCCCCAAACCCTGCGCTGCCGCCTCGCCCAAGCGCAACGCCGTACCTGAAGGCGCATCCACCTTGTGTCGATGATGCATCTCGACCACTTCTATGTCGTAGCCATCACTCAACACTCTAGCGGCTTGTTCCACCAAGTCGATAAGCAAAGTCACACCCACACTCATATTCGGTGCAAATACAATAGCGATGTGTTTAGAAGCCACATGGATGTTGGCTTTCTGGGCATCGGTAAAGCCAGTTGTGCCTATCACGTGTTTCACATTAGCTTTTTGGCAGGCTTCTAAATACTGCAAACTCGCTTCTGGCCGCGTGAAATCAATCAGGACATCGGCACCTTTTAGCGCAGTAGCAATATCGCTAATTACTTTTACGCCTGTGTTTTTGCCAAATTGCGCGCCAGCATCTTGGCCGATTTTCGGGCTACCGACGCGATCAATAGCCGCGTGCAGGGTCAAACTCTCATCGGCCAATACACTTTCTATCAGCGTCTGCCCCATGCGCCCAGTGACCCCCGCAATCACAATTTTACTTTTCATTTTTATAAACTCCCAACCAATTTTTTAGTTAGCATATAACATCGCCAATATAAAAACATTGGCGAGTTAGTTTCTAATGAAAAATTGATTTTTAGCTGTCGCTAAAAACCAATCTTCTCTAACATTTTCTCAAAATAGCCAGGCTCTTCTTCTGGCGGAGGCAGTGGCGTCTTTACTTTAGGCTTGGCCGCTGGAGTCGCTTCCGCAGGCACAGTTTCAATATTGTTCAAATTTAAATTTTTATCCATTCTGAAACTAAACGGCTCGGCTGGTGCTACAGGTTTTGTTGGTGGCGCAGGCACTGGCTCGACAGCCTTAATGGGTGCGGCTTGTGGCGGCTCTATTTTAGCTGGCTCTACTTTTACAGGCTCTACTTTCGGAATCTCGACAACCGGAGTCTCAATGACTGGCGCTTCTACTTTATTCACTTCAGCCACAGGTGCTTCGGGCACTGGCCCCAACTCAACTGGCACTGCAAGTACAGAAGGAGCATCGCCAGCAGGTTGGTCGTTATTGGCTCCCAGAGCATCGTTTGGAGAATTTTTTAGATTGATTTCTGGCTGAGTTTCAGGCGCTTTAACTTCAGGGGCCTTAACTTTTGACGCAGCTTCTTTTACTTTCGCAACAGGCTCATCTTTTTTCCAAAATTTCAGTTTATCAGTCCAGCTAGTCTCTTCTTTTGATTTTGGCTCGACGGTAATAGTTTTAGCCGCGCTGCTCTCATTGCCAGAATCCGCACCAGCTGTCCCTTCTGGCACTACATCGCCACGTACACGAGTGAGTAAGTCTTTATCAAACTCTAAAATCACACGGCGCTGCTCTTTAATTTTGCCCGCTTGGCGCATTTGGTAAAAGTAATCCCAGCGATTGGTGTGAAAGCTATCCACAATAAGTGGCGTGCCCATAATAAATTTAACTTGCGATTTGGTCATGCCAGGTTTTAATTGTAGCAACATTTTAGAAGTGACCACATTGCCCTGCTGAATGTCCATTTTAAAAGGCTTTATGATTGGCACTTTGGCGCCACAGCCCGTTAACAAAGCGCTACAGACAAACAATAAGGCAATGAGCAGTTTTAATAATTTATGCATGGTTTTTGAGACGAATGACTTATTACTGAATTGGCGTTAATATACCACGATGGGTGCAAGCCTAAAACCATAAATATTAATTGTGAGCAGAATTATGATGCACGACCAAAAAGATTTAAAGAACGCTGGACTAAAGGCAACACTGCCACGACTGAAGATTTTAGAGTTGTTTGAAAACAGCAAAGAGCGCCACTTATCGGCCGAGGATGTCTATAAAATCTTAATCAACACCAGCGAAGATGTTGGCTTAGCGACGGTGTATCGCGTATTGACGCAATTTGAAGAAGCGGGATTATTGGTGCGCCATCATTTTGAAAGCGGCAAAGCAGTGTTTGAGCTAAACGAAGGCACACACCACGACCATATTGTGTGCGTAAAATGCGGCCGCGTGGAAGAATTTTACGATGATGAAATTGAAAAACGGCAAAAAATAGCAGCCGAATCGCGCGGCTTTGTGATGCAAGAACATTCGCTGATGATTTATGGCATTTGCGCCAAACAGCCCTGTGGGCCTAAAAAGTAAACTTTTTTGCAATTAAAAACGTTGGCATATCAATAAAACTCTAATTTTTGAGGGGCTTAACATGTTAAAAAAATATGTGTCTTTTTTCTTAGCAGCTTTTTTAAGCTTCACCCTCACCGCTTGCGGCACTAACCCAGTCACCAAGAAAAAAGAATTCCAGTTTGTTTCGCAAGATAAAGAAATTGCCATCGGCAAAGAGAATTACTCGCCTGCGCGCCAATCGCAAGGTGGCGATTACATTATCGACCCCGAACTCACGGCGTATGTACAAGGCATCGGCAAGCGCTTAGGCGCAGTGTCTGACCGCCCAGAATTGCCCTACGAATTTGTGGTGCTGAATGATTCCGTGCCTAACGCTTGGGCCATGCCAGGCGGCAAAATCGCCTTTAATCGCGGGCTACTTTACGAGCTGAATAGCGAAGCCGAACTGGCTGCGGTGATGGGTCACGAGATTGTGCATGCGGCGGCACGTCATGGCGCAAAAAGCATGGAGCGCGGCATTTTAATGCAAGGCGCGATGATAGCCGTGGGCATAGGCGCACAAAATACTGATTACGGCAATTTAATTGTCGGCGGCTCGCAACTTGGTATGCAGCTGGCTACGAGCAAATATGGGCGCGACGCAGAATCTGAAGCCGACCTCTACGGCATGAAATACATGAAAAAAGCGGGCTACGACCCAGCCGCCGCAGTCACATTACAAGAGACTTTTGTACGCTTAAGTGCTGGTAAAGAAAGTAACTTTATCACGGGCTTATTCGCAAGCCACCCGCCATCACCCGAGCGCGTAGCCGCCAATAAAGTCACCTTAGCAAAACTCGGTGCAGGTGGCGAGATGGGCAAAGATATTTATGCACAAAAAGTGGGTAAGCTTAAAGCCACGCAATCCGCCTACAAAGCCTACGACGACGCAGTAGCCGCGTTGAAGAAAAATGACACTGCAACCGCCACCACACTGGCGCAGAAAGCCATTGCGGGTGAGCCGCGCGAGCCGCGTTTTCAAGAGTTGTTGGGTGATATTGCGTTAAGCCAGAAGAAAAACACGGAGGCGCTGGCCTATTACGACAAAGCCATTAAAATGCAGCCAGATTACTTTAAACCGCACGTGCAAAGTGGCATTGCGCTTTATAACATGGGCAAAAAGAAAGAAGCTGAGCCTTTTCTAGTCCGTGCGAATGAGCTACTGCCCACCGCACCAGGCCATGCGTTGCTGGGCGATATTGCCGAAGAGCGCGGCGACATTGATGGCGCATTAAAACATTATCAAATCGCCGCCAGCTCAAATTCTGAAATTGGCAAACAAGCCAACGAGCATGCAGTTAAGTTGGATTTACCGCGCAACCCAAGCAAATACATCCGCTCTGGCGCGCAAGCCGACAGTGGCGGCAATTTATTTGCAGTGGTGGAGAACGCCACCAGCTTGCCCGTTGGGCGCGTACAAGTGCGCGTAGTAAAACACGATGCACAAACAGGCCGCGCCATTGCGCAAAGCCAACCCATGATAATTAACGGCGTACAACCAGGCAAACGTAACCAAATCGCCGTGGGTGAAATAGTGAAAACACCACAAGAAGCGCAGCTGTATAAAGTGGTGGTGGAAGCGGCTGAGTTGGCGAAGTAAATTACTTATAAACATTGAGAAAACACTTGAGCACCATTGAAAGAGCCATAGAAATTGCTGCACGAGCACATGCTGGCCAGGTTGATAAAGCAGGTGCGCCATATATTTTCCACCCGTTGCGCTTAATGTTTGCCGTCAATACGCCAGAACAAAAAATGGCTGCCATCTTACATGACGTGGTCGAAGACACTGACGTCACGTTTGAATATCTTAGAGCGGAGGGATTTCCCACAGAAGTCTTAGCGGCAGTAAAAGCCTTAACCAAAGCAGAAGGAGAAGCGCGGTTAGATGCAGCAAGGCGTGCTGCGGCCAACCCAATTGCTCGTGTTGTCAAGTTAGCTGATGTCACGGACAACATGAACATCAACCGAATCACAAATCCAACAGAAAAGGATTATGCTAGGCTCATAGAGTATGCACAGGTTAAAGAGCTTCTCGAGCGAGCGGCAGCAACCTAATTAATAAGCCTTACAGGCTACCCTACGATAAACGGAAGTGAGTAGAAATGACATATGCATTTATCTTTCTTGGGAGTTATACATTAACTTTCATTTGTGTTGTCGCCTGGGCTCACTACCGCAATAATCTGGCTGCCGGTCACCTTCGAGAGTTCGGAGTCGACGACGACCGGATTAAGAATTTCCATCAACAAGCAACTCCACCTCTCCTTTTTATTCAGCCCACTCTTGTCATAGGCACTTTCTTTGGCATAATCGGTTCGCTCGTTTTCTGGGCTTTTATCACATGATGCTGCCCTAGCCCGTAGGTTGGGGTGAATAGTTTTTATGAACCCCAACACTTCATAACCCGTTGGGGTTCGTTGCACTCACCACCAACCTACAAATTCCCAAATTTCGCATGGTTTTTAATCCCCTTGCCGCGCCTTCGGCTTGAGCGGCAGATGGTAGGCGGCGAGGACTGTTTGAGGATTGAAAATCCGAGTTCCGCAGCCGACACTCAGATGCGGCGCTAAGGCCGAAGGATGAAGCGGCAGCGGGGTAGCCTTTTCTTTCCCCTATTTCTTTTGGCTAAGCAAAAGAAATAGGGTCGCCGAGAAGCGAAATAGGCACGCTTCAAAAGTCACTGGATTCCGTGTCAAGCACGGAATGACGGTGTAGGTAATAACAAAATGATTATTTTTGCGCAAAAATAATTAAAGATAAATGCCCTGCGAGCCAATATCCATAAGGGTTGCAGAGCATGCCATTTTAATTAAATAAATTAAACTTTAAGCATCTCTTTCGCATGACTGCGCGTTGTCTCAGTAATTTGAATACCGCCCAACATGCGCGCGATTTCTTCTATACGTTCTTGCTGACTTAAAGTTTGAATATGGCTTAAGGTTGCGCCATTTTGTTGCGTTTTGCTCACTTGCAAATGTTGCGCGGCCTGCGCAGCGACTTGTGGCAAATGTGTAATCACTAACACTTGGCGCTCTGCGCCTAATTGCTTCAGCAATTGCCCAACCACTTCCGCCACACCACCGCCGATGCCGACATCCACTTCATCGAAAATCATGCAAGGCACGCTGCCTTGTGCGGCGGTTGTTACATGTAAGGCTAAACTGATACGTGAAAGTTCGCCACCGGAAGCGACTTTATTTAAGGCACGTGGCTCTACCCCTGCGTGACCCGCTACTAAAAACTCTACGGTTTCTAAACCATTGCTTGTAGCCTCACACGCAGTTAGCGCCACATCAAACTTGCCACCGCTTAAAGAAAGTCGCTGCATTTCTGTGCTGATTTTTTGGCTGAGCGTTTTTGCAGCATCGAAGCGCTTATTACTTAATTGTTTGGCAGATGTCTGATAAATAGTTAAGGCTTCTGCTTCTTGCTTAGCTAATGCACCATCGTTGGCAAAACCCTCTAGCTCTGTCATGCGCGCTTGGCAAATATTTAGTAAATCGGGCAATTCTTCAGGTTTAGCACGATATTTTCGCGAGGTATTATGCACGGCTTGAATGCGGCCTTCCACCTCTGCAAGCCTTTCTGGATCTAGCTCTGCACGTTGCAGATAGCGATTCAAACTACGCGTCGCTTCTTCAATTTGAATCAATGCAGAATCGACACCGTCGGCGGCTTCTTTCAGCTGCGCATCAAATTCCACCAAATTAATCAGCTTACTTTGCACTTGTGCAAGCATGCTTTCAACTGCGGGTTCATTGTCACTTAATTGCGCAATGCAAGCCTCCAAGCCACTCAGCAAAGCCGCTCCGTTGGCTAAACGATGATGTTCAGCTTGCAACTCCTGCCATTCTTCAACCGCAAAACTGAGCTGCTTTAATTCACGCGTTTTATCACGCAGTTCCGCTAACTCATCAGCAAACGCGGCTGAATTTTTCTCAATTTCTAGCCGTTGCTGATGTAAGTTAGCCCAAGTTTTGTATTGCTTAGCAACTTGGTTAGCTAATTCCAAACTGCCAGAAAATTCATCTAAAATCTGCCGTTGCGCGCTGGTTTTAAGTAGCGAGTGATGTGCGTTTTGACTGTAAATATCTACCAGTAATTCGCCCAACTCCTTTAACTGACCAATCGTCACCGCAACGCCGTTAATGAAACCGCGACTGCGACCATCGCTATAAATCACTCGCCTGAGGACTAGTGCTGGTGCGGCTTGCAGAGCATTATTTTCGAGAAATATTGCAGCGTTTTCGTTACTTAAAAACGTCGCGCTAATGTCCGCGCGCTCTGCGCCCGCGCGAATCACGTCGCCATCGTTACGCTCGCCTAACGCTAAGGAAAGCGCATCAATGAGAATAGATTTGCCCGCGCCAGTCTCGCCCGTGAGCGTGGTAAAACCGCTCGAGAATTCTAAATCGAGCGCTTCAACAATAATAAAATCGCGGATGGATAAAGATTGCAGCATAAAGTTAAGTTAACTTTTTATTTAATCATGGAAGAAGCTGGCACAAGGCGATGAGGCGCAGACAGTACGCTTTGTACGACAAGCCGAAATCAACACCGTGCCAGCGATTCTCATGATTAAATCCTAGCCCCAGTTTAATTTGTTGCGTAACATCTCGAAGTAACAATAGTCAGATGGGTGCAACAGCTTAATATCTTTGCGAGTACGCTGCACCAGCACTTTGTCACCAAGCTCTAAACCCAGCTGAAACTGGCCATCGTAGCTGATTTGCGCCTCATCCACCTGCACTAGGCTCACTTCAATTTTGCTCGCACTACTCAGCACAATCGGCCGATTACTCAAGGTGTGTGGATTAATCGGCACCAAGGCGATTGCATCTAAATTGGGGTGCAAAATCGGCCCGCCCGCAGAAAGCGAATAAGCAGTCGTGCCTGTCGGCGTGCTTAAAATAAGGCCGTCACCACGCTGTTTGTGCATAAATTTGCCATCGATTTCAACTTCTAATTCAATCAAACGCAAGCCACTTTTTACCACGATGTCATTGAACGCAATGCCTTGATGCACTTGCTTGCCAGCGCGCATGATGCTGGCGCTGAGCAGCATGCGCGTTTCGGTTTGATACGCGCCGCCAAGTATGCTATCAATGGCCACTAACATATCTTCGGCACGCAAATCGGTGAGAAAACCAAAGCGACCGCGATTAATGCCAACCAGTGGAATGTCGCTATCCATGAGCGTTCTAGCCACGCTGAGCATGGTGCCATCGCCGCCCATCACAATCGCCAAATCGACTTTGCTACCAATTTTTTCTAAGGCACAGGTGTTAAACCCAGTGAGTTCTGCGTGTTGCGCGGTATTTTTTTCTACCCAAACCTTGATTTTTTTAGCGCTCAAATGCCGCGCCAAATCCGCCAAATCCGTTTGCATTTGCTGCAACGCAGATTGATTCATATATTTGCCAATAATGGCGATTGAAGAAAAAGTTGGCAATGTTTTTTGCATGGTTGAATTAAATCACAGTTTGCGCCGCGCTAAAAGTGCTAACTTGGAGCAAACCACAATTGCAGCTATTCCACCCGCGCTAATTCAGGCAAAATAGCAATACCTTGGATAAACGCGCACAAATTCTGCTTAAAACGCTAGTGGAACATTACATTAGTGATGGCCAGCCGATAGGCTCGCGCACGCTGTTGCAGCACAGCGGCTTGGATGTGAGCGCCGCCACCATTCGCAATGTGATGTCGGATTTGGAACATTTGGGCTTTATCGCCAGCCCACACACTTCGGCTGGGCGCATTCCCACGCAAAAAGGCTACCGTTTATTTGTCGATACTTTGCTCACCGTGCAGCCGCTAAAAAACCAACAAATTCAACAACTTAAAAGCGGATTATCTTCACCCAACCAAAACGAGCTAATTGCAAGTGCAGCGGATATGCTATCGCAACTGACTCAATTTGCTGGCTTGGTGATGATTCCCAAACGCAAAGCCTTAAGTTTTAAACATTTAGAGTTTTTACCGCTGACTGAAAAAAGAATTCTGGTGATTATTGTCACATCTGACGGCAACGTGCAAAACCGCATTATTTTGACCGAAAAACCTTATTCGGCCAGTGAGTTGACGCAAGCCAGCAATTATTTTAACGCCAATTTTTCTGGCCAAACCTTTGAAGAAGTGCAACAAAAACTACATTTAGAACTCAAACAAATGCAAACTGACATGAAAAAACTGATAAATGATGCTCTGGAAGCCAATATCCATGCGGGTGCTGGCGATGGCAAAAATGAAGGTGTGATCATCGCTGGTGAACGTAATTTGCTGAATATTGACGAACTTTCTACCAACGTCAACAGCCTGCGTAAACTGTTCGAGGTTTTTGAGCGCAGGACTTCACTGATGCAATTATTAGACAATAGCCAACGCGCCGAAGGCATCCAAATTTTTATTGGCGGCGAAAGCGGTTACTTGCCGCTGGATGAATGCAGCATGGTCACCGCGCCCTACGAGGCGGATGGTCAAGTGGTCGGCACGCTCGGCGTGATTGGCCCAACTAGAATGGCATATGAACGCGTGATTCCGATTGTGGATGTGACCGCAAAATTGTTATCGAATGCATTATCGAGTAGTTAAAGTTATAATTTATTTACATGAAGTTCACTTTTGGGCCACAAAATGCTGCAAATCGATCATAAGTTTATAAATGCCCCCTTAGCTGAGACCCCATCAGACTTATTAGCGCAATTTCGCAACAAATTTATTTGTGGCGATGCCCTCAAAATTATGCGCTCTATGCCTGATGAGTGCTTAGATTTGGTGGTAACTTCACCTCCTTACAATTTAAAAAACTCTACCGGAAATGGAATGAAAGATGGGAGAGGCGGCAAGTGGGCAAATGCTAGTCTAATCAATGGATACAGCCACTATGATGATTGTATGCCTCATGATGAGTATGCTGCATGGCAACGTGAATGCCTTACAGAAATGTTCCGCCTTATAAAAGATGATGGCGCTATATTTTACAACCATAAATGGCGTGTTCAGAGTGGTTTACTTCAAGACAGGCAAGACATCGTTGCAGGTTTTCCAACTCGTCAAATTATTATTTGGCGTCGTAAAGGTGGAATTAATTTCAACAAAGGCTATTTCTTACCCACGTATGAAGTTATCTACATAATTTGCAAAGAAAAATTTGTACTTTCGAAAGGTTCAAGCTCTCTCGGCGATGTGTGGGAATTTACACAAGAAATGAATAATCCCCATCCTGCCCCTTTCCCCGTAGCGTTAATCGAACAAATCATTCACAGCACAAATGCCCAAATTGTCCTTGACCCCTTTATGGGAAGTGGTACAACAGCAGTAGCAGCAACGCTACTAGGCCGTGATTTCATAGGTATTGAATTATCACCAGAATATATTTCTCTTGCCGAAACTCGGCTAAATGATGCTACCAGAAACACTAGACTCTTTTAGGCCTACGTGAAAACCTATACTAAAAAAACAATAATAGCCGCCTTACAAGAGATTAAAGATAAGGGGTGGGTAAAAAACCAAAGGCCAAACAATGATGGTGGGATAGGTAATACCTTAGAAGACTTGCTTGGCATTGAAGAAAATAACTTACCAATCCCCAACGCAGCCGAATGGGAGTTGAAAGCGCAAAGAGCCGACACCAAATCGCTGACCACACTCTTCCATATGGAACCATCCCCTACCGCATTCAAGTTCGTTCCTCAAGTCTTACTTCCCCAATACGGGTGGCCTCATCAAAATGCTGGTATTAAATACCCAGCTAACGAGATGAGTTTTCGGCAAACCATAAATGCACTTAACTCATCAGACCGCGGGTTTAAAGTTGTTCTAGACAAAGCTGAACGCAAAGTCATTATTTCTTTCAACTCCACCTCAATCTCTAACCGTCACGCTCCCTGGAAAAACGAAGTAGATAGAAAAGTTGGGTTATCCGAATTAGCTCCACAACCATATTGGGGATTCGATGATTTGTTTTATAAACTTGGGTCAAAGTTACACAACTGCTTCTATGTCAAAGCTTCAAGAAAAAAAGATGGGGGAATTGAATATTTTCACTACAACGAAATACTCATACTAAAAACCCTATCTCAAAACAATTTCATTTCAGCCATAGAAGCTGGTCATATCTATGTCGATTTTGATGCGCGTACTGGACACAATCACGGAACAAAGTTTAGGATAAAGCAGTCTGTCATTCCTTCTTTGTACGAAGAAGTAACGAAACTTTAGCAGTATGGCTTATTACAACCCAGAACCAAAATACGAACACGGCGACCAGCTTAAAGTCGGCATTCTGCTCGCTAATTTAGGCACGCCAGATGCGCCTACTGGTGCAGCTTTGCGGCCATATCTTAAGCAGTTTTTAAGCGATACGCGCGTGGTAGAAATTCCGCGCGTGATTTGGTGGTTTATTTTAAACTGCATTATTTTGGTGATTCGCCCAAAAAAATCCGCCGCAAAATATGCACAGGTATGGACGCCAGAAGGCTCACCGCTATTAGTTCACGCACAAAAACAAACACAGCTTTTACGCGGCTTTTTAGCCCAAAAAATCAAATCGCCATTCGCGGTAGCGCTGGGTATGAGTTACGGCAACCCGAGCATGCAATCAGCGATTGACAAGCTAAAAGCGCAACATTGCGACCGCATTTTGGTGTTTCCACTGTATCCGCAATATGCTTCAAGTAGCACAGCATCCGCCATGGACGCGGTGTTTCGCGTATTACTGAAAACGCGCAACCAGCCTGCCATTCGCAGTATTCGCCATTATCACGATCACCCTGAATATATCTCAGCGTTGGCGCAAAGTGTGCAAAGACATTGGGAAATTAACGGCGGCAAGCCGACAAAGCTGGTGATGAGTTTTCACGGCGTGCCGAAATTCCACTTGATGAGTGGCGACCCTTATCACTGCGAATGCCACAAAACAGCACGGCTTTTGGCGGAAAAATTAGAGCTTAGTAAAGATGAATATGTAGTCGCGTTTCAATCGCGCTTTGGCAAGCAAGAATGGTTGAAGCCTTACTTGGCAAGCACTTTAGAAGAATTAGGCAAAGCCAAAACTGCTAGAATTGATGTCATCTGCCCAGGCTTTAGCAGTGATTGCTTAGAAACGCTGGAAGAAATTGCCATAGAAGGCAAAGAAATTTTCACCCACGCAGGCGGCGGCGAATACCATTATATTCCCGCGCTGAATGAAAACGATGCTTGGATACACGCCATAACAGCAATTGCACTGGAAAACTTACAAGGCTGGGTTTCGGCCGATTGGGATGCAAATAGTGCCAACAAGGAAGCAGAAATGACCAAAATACGCGCACAGGCTTTGGGTACAAGCCAATAAGCGCTATAATTTAACCATGATTATAGTCACAGGCGGCGCAGGCATGATAGGCAGCATGATTGCCTGGCATCTCAACACAAAACTCGGTCGAGATGACTTGGTCATTGTCGATCACATTACGCACGAAGCGCAATGGCAAAACCTTGTACATCGGCATTATGTTGAATATCTTGATCGCAACCAACTATTTGATTTTTTAGAAGATAATAATGAAGTGGATGCGATTATCCACATGGGTGCCATTAGCGCGACCACCGAGCGCGATTTTAATAAGCTAGTTGAAGCGAACATTCATTACAGCCAAGATTTATGGGGTTGGTGTACAGAAAACAAAGTGCCCTTCTTTTATGCCAGCTCTGCAGCCACTTATGGCGATGGCAGCGCAGGCTACGACGACGCTAATATAGACAATCTGCGTCCACTCAATGGTTACGGCTATTCCAAACATTTTTTCGACCAATGGGTGTTGCGCCAAACGCCTGAAAATTCACCTCCAAGCTGGGCAGGCTTTAAATTTTTTAATGTCTATGGCCCTAACGAATATCACAAAGAGCGCATGGCCAGCGTGGCTTTTCACACCTTTAACCAGTTTGCCGAAACTGGCACCATGAAATTATTTAAAGGCACTAAAACAGGTATTAAAGATGGTGAGCAACAACGCGATTTCGTCTATGTAAAAGATTGTGCAGCAATTGTCGCGCACTTTTTCCAACATAAAAGCGCCAACGGCATTTACAACATCGGCACTGGCCAAGCACGCAGTTTTAAAGATTTAGCGTCCAATGTGATGGGAAATATGGGTAAGACACCCCATATTACCTATATTGATATGCCGCAAGACCTGCAAGGTAAATACCAATACTTCACCGAAGCAAATATGACCAAGCTACGCGCGGCGGGCTACACTGCGCCATTCACTGGCTTGGAAGATGGCGTAAAAGATTACGTACAACACTATTTAATGAAAGCTGACCCTTACTGTTAGGAGGGCGAAAATGAAAAACTATATTGATTACTTAAAAGGTGAACACGCCGCTCATATGGCGATGTTTAATGCGCTTGAGCCACTGTTTCCGTTAATTTCTGATGTCGGCTTGGCAATGCAAGCCTGCATTAAAAATGGCGGTAAAATCTTACTCATGGGCAATGGCGGCAGCGCGGCGGATAGCCAGCACATTGCGGCGGAAATCGTTGGGCGCTTTAAAAAAGAGCGCAAAGGCATGCCAGCGATTGCGCTTACGACTGACACTTCAATTTTAACTTCTGTCGGCAACGATTACGGCTACGAT
>JANMYB010000005.1:0-30170 GCA_031381645.1 Methylotenera sp. | reverse complement strand
CCATATACAGTTTCCACGTATATGGCACATTTACATATGAGTCCGCTGCTCTAACCAAGCATGAGCTAAGGGGCCTTAAACTTACTTCCGAAACTACCGAATAAAAGTAGTCTCGGTATTACTAAATTTCTTTTACTGCTTTATGCACCTAAGTACATGAAAATTATCAACTAAGGCCCTAGGAGCTTTGTTGGAGCGTTGGATTATGAGTCCGCTAACATAAATCACCTTAAACCCAGTAATTATATAGCATACAGCATGATAAGCTGTCTAATATCTCGCTCTTTTTATGCCTCTACACAGCGCATTCCATCGTTAAGAAGATTCGTTTTATTAGACAAAATTAACAAGTTTTTTAAAATGAAAAACAAAACAACTCTAAAGCTAATTTATCTAAAGCTGACGTTCAAAATAATCAATCCCATAATTTCCAAATCGTCACTTTCGACCCGATGCAGCCGCTCACTAAATAAAACGAGAGCCTAAGCTCTCGTTTTATATGCCAATACCTCTAACGATAATTAAGTATTTTTATTTTTACGACGAGTCGTCGCGGCAATTAAGCCCAAACCTGCCAACAACATAGCGTAGGTTTCTGGTTCTGGCACTGGTGCGGTTGACCTTAATACGATGAGTTGTGATTTAGCACCTACGACAGCGCCAGCAAGCTGGTCTTGCTCTGCAACCAAGTAAATCGTACCAAATTGGTCTATCGTTACACCTTCAATTGCGTTGCGCGTCAGAATATCAGCGATTACAGTATTGCTGCCACCCAGTGCTGCATTAATGTCTAAGAAACTCAAAATGTTGCCAAGACGATCAACTTCGAGCAATTTTTTAGAGCCCAGACTATAAATGAGCAAGTTGTTGGCTGCTGATGTGCCAACCAGCGCGTCAAATGACGAGAGAGTTTGCACGTCTGATAGCGTTGTCACACCCAATAAAGCTGGGTTAAACATCTGCCCAGTTGCAGAGAGCGGATCGCCCATCGTCGATGTGCCGCCTGTGGCTGAGAATGTGAGGTTGCCAGCACGAATATCTTGTGGAGTTTGCTGTTTAATCGTCACAAAACTGCCGTTGCTTTGGTCGTAACTCAGGCCTTCAAAACCGTTGTTGCCAACAATTGCGTTGCTGATTGAGGCGTAATTATTGGCCAAAGTTGTAGTGCCACCAGCCGCAAAATTGAAGCTATAGGCATCGTATAAGCGCTCTTCTGCCACTACAAGTTGCCCGCCACCCAAATAGGTTAAGCCTTCTGTATCGCGGTTTGTGCTAAGTGTGCCAGCCCAGTTAAACGCCATGCTGCCTAGCGTTTGGCCTGTAAGTGAAATCTCAACTACGCCTGTACCTTCATCGCCCACATAAAATAAAGTACCACGATCGCGTGCGTAAGTGACTGCTGATGCTTCTAGGCCAGATACCGCGCCAGCCGTGAGATCGAGCGCATAGGTGCTAACATTGGTATAGCTGCCTAGGTTGATAGAGGTTAGCGCTTGTGCGGAAACTGAAAATGTTGCCAATGCGGCAACTACAATGTGAGATAGTTTCATGATGAATTAACCTTGACGTTTACGTGAAGCAAAGCCCATGAAACCCAAGCCAGCTAACAGCATGGCGTAAGTCTCTGGCTCTGGTACGGCCGCAGTGATTCTGCCTGGCGAGCCTATTTCATTGATATCATTTAACGCTACAAACGCGCCATTTGCACCAACCGTGCTTAAAAGTGAGATAGCTGTATTGTTCAAACCTGCAGCATTATCAAAAGTTTGAAAAGGTGCAAGTGCATCAGAAGCAGCAAATGTGACGTTGGCTTGCAATACACTGCCATTTGCAACACTGTTATAGATATTAACTGCATCTGTAGTGCCGCTTAAGCCAACACCCGCGCCAGTGTAGTTGCCAATTTGCAGTCCCGCTGGCGCGCTCGCGCCAAACCAAGTGCTAAGGAATAATGCAGTGTTAGGATTTTCTGTGAAGATGACTGATTCACCAGCGGCGATGCTGCTAATGCCAGTAAGCGCTACTTTAGCGCTGCCATTTGAATTGTCGTCCATTTGCCAGCCAGAAATATTCACGACAGAAGCGCCTGTGTTCGTAAGCTCAAACCAGTCAGTCGCATAAGGCGCGTTGGCGGCAGTGCTCGCCCAAGGTGCAACTTCGGTAATTAATAATGCTGCATTTGCCTGAACGGAAATAGTGCTCAACATGGCTGCGACAATGATAGATATGGATTTTTTCACTTATGGTCTCCTGAGGTTAAAAATAATCGGTAGTTAAATCAAATTTAACTGTCACATCAAATTACAGCAGAATTGTTACCGCAATACTTTAGGGCATAGTCCGCAAGGACTAGCATGGAATGTAGCCAGTTTTTAATTACATAAAATTTCAATAAAACCCTGTTAAAATTGACTCAATTTACCGTATTGCTTTAACCAATCAGCTGGATTTCTATTGCAAACACTTCATGAGGTTTTAAAGATTCGCAACCCTGAAATCTGGGTGACCAAGCTGTTAATAGCAGTCAACGTGCTCGTGTTTGTAGCAATGTTGCTAGATGGCGCTGGTTTATGGCACTCTACAAACGGCGTCCAGCTTGCTTGGGGAGCCAATTTTGGCCCCGCCACACAAGATGGCGAATGGTGGCGATTAGGTAGCGCCATGTTTTTGCATTTTGGTGCAATACATTTGTTACTTAATATGTGGGCACTTTGGGACGCTGGGCAATGGGTGGAGCGCATGTACGGCCATGCGCGCTTTGCTGGTATCTATATCATTAGTGGCTTAAGCGGCAACTTACTCTCGCTAGTTATTCAGGGCAATTCAGCCATTTCTGGCGGCGCATCTGGCGCGATATTTGGCATTTACGGCGCGCTACTCACTTTTCTTTGGCGTGAACGTGATGCGATTACGCCGCATGAGTTTCGCTGGCTATTTTGGGGCGCGCTAGTTTTTGCAATTGCCACCATGATTTTAGGTTTTATCGTCCCAGGCATCGATAATTCGGCGCATATTGGTGGGTTTATCAGCGGCATTTTGGCGAGCATCGTGCTGCCGCAATCGGCCAGTGCTAGGCCTTTTCCAATTAAAAACTCCTTAATTGCTGCTTGCGCGATGGCATCAATGATTGCGCTACTTATTCTGAATATTCCTGCAGCAAAATATCACTGGAGTGACGAGCTGCTAATCCGCAAGCAAATTGATGAATTTTTACAACAAGATCAAGCGATTAATCGATCTTGGCTAGAAGTTATTAAGGCTGAGAAACAAGGCAACACCACGGCTGATGGGCTCGCCAGCCAGATAGATTCTGCGATTGCTGATTCATATGAAGATAGTTTTGAAAAGCTATCCCAGCTACCAGCCAATCCTGCTTTGCCTTCTGCGGCCAAGCTAGAAAGCTTATTGAAATACACGCAGCAACGCAAAGACGAATCGCGCGCACTGGCAGATAAGCTTAGAAGCCAACAATCTAGCACTTCTCAGCCCAAATAACTACGCCCTGCCGTAATGGTCATCAAAACGCATAATGTCGTCCTCGCCCAAATAACCGCCAGATTGCACTTCGATAATTTCTAGCGGAATTTTGCCTGCGTTTTCTAGACGGTGCTGCGTACCCAGCGGAATATAGGTTGATTCATTTTCTGTGACGAGATAGCTGGTATCGCCGCGCGTCACAGTCGCAGTGCCTTTAACCACCACCCAGTGCTCGGCACGATGGTGATGCAACTGTAGCGAGAGTTTAGCGCCTGGCTTCACCATCATGCGCTTCACTTGAAAGCGCTCCCCAAAGTCAACGCTATCGTACCAACCCCACGGGCGATAAACCTTGCGGTGCAGCAAACCTTCGCTTCTACCTTGCGATTTCAACGCATCAACCACTTTTTTCACATCCTGCGTTTTACTTTTATGTGCCACCAAAACTGCGTCAGGCGTTTCTACCACCACCAAATCGCTTACGCCAACACAAGCAATCAACCTGCCGCTAGATATTGCCAAAGTATCGACACAATCATTCAGCAAGACGTCACCTTGCACAACGTTACCATCAGCATTTTTTGGCAAAGCATGCCACAGCGAATCCCACGCGCCAACATCGCTCCAACCTGCAGCAAGCGGAATCACCACGCCAGTAGGTAAATTACTTTCGCCTGCGGCAATTTTTTCCATCACGGCATAATCAATAGAATCACTCGGGCATTGCTCAAACTCAGCTTTGCCCACGCGCACAAAATTTCCGTCTAACTGCTCCACTTGCCAGGCGGCTTGGCAAGCAGCGTAAATATCGGCGCGGCATTGCTGCATGGCGGCCAACCACACGGAGGCTCGCATCATAAATAGGCCGCTATTCCATAGATAATCGCCGCTATCTACATATTGCTGCGCGGTTTCTTGGTTCGGCTTTTCCACAAAACGCCCGATTTTACAGGCAGATTCGTCCAGCAAGTCTCCAGTCTGAATATAGCCATAACCTGTTTCTGGGCAATCTGGCGTAATGCCAAAAGTCACCACATTACCTGCGCCCGCCAATGCAGCACCATGGCGTACTGCATTTTGAAATGCAATCACATCCGTAATCACATGGTCTGCAGGCATCACCAGCAATACTGGGTCATCACCATTTTTTGCAGCCTCCAGCGCGGCCAGAGTGAGCGCTGGCGCGGTGTTTCGGCCAACTGACTCAAGCACAATCACGCCCTCTTTCCCCATTTTACGTAGCTGCTCAGCAATTACAAAACGATATTCTTCGTTACACACCACCATGGGCGCTGCCAGTTGCACGCCTGCGATACCATCTACCCTGCGAATCGTGGCTTGCAGCAAAGAATCTTGACCAAATAAGGGCAATAATTGTTTAGGGTATTTTTCGCGCGAAAGTGGCCACAAACGAGTACCAGAGCCGCCAGAGAGGACGATTGGTTGAACAAGCGCGACTGTTTCTACAAGAGGTTTAGCAATTTCTATTTGTTGCATTTATTAGGCTCGCTCAAAAGTAAATGGGATTTAACGTCTGCCAATAGCAAAGTATTCCAAGCCAGCCTGTTTGACTTGTGATGGCATGTACATATTTCTCCCATCGAAAATGACTGGCGTTTTCAAGCTTGCCGCAATCTGCTTAAAGTCGGGCGCACGAAACTCTTTCCACTCTGTGATTATCACCAGTGCATTTGCGCCTTCTAGCGCTTGTGTCGCTGAATCAGCATAGCTTAAACGCTTGTCATCCCCATAAATTCGCATCGATTCAGACATGGCAACAGGATCGTAAGCTGTCACAGTTGCACCTAGTTTCCACAGTCCTTCAATAATCATGCGGCTTGGTGCTTCTCGCATATCATCAGTATTGGGTTTAAATGACAAACCCCATAAAGCGAATTTCATACCGCCAAGATTGGTGCCAAATTTCGCCTTAATTTTTTCCAACATAACTAATTTCTGCTCGTTATTAGCCACCTCAACCGCACTCAAGACGTTCATTGTTTGGTTCATGCTCGAAGCCGTGCGAATCAAAGCTTTTACATCTTTAGGAAAGCAAGAACCACCGTAGCCACTACCCGCATATAGAAAGTGATAGCCAATGCGCGGGTCGGACCCAATACCAAGACGTACCTGCTCAATATCCGCGCCTAATTTATCGGCAAGATTAGCTAATTCGTTCATAAAAGAAATACGTGTAGCCAACATGCAATTGGCTGCATATTTTGTCAATTCAGCACTTTTAATATCCATGTGAATAATGCGATCGTGATTACGCACAAAAGGTGCATAAAGAGTTTTCATTAAATTGGAAGCGCGATCATCGTCTGAACCAATGACGATACGATCTGGACGCATGAAGTCTTCCACCGCAGTACCTTCTTTAAGAAACTCTGGGTTAGATACAATCGAAAATGGCAAGTCAAGCGCGCGTTTGGCGAGTTCATCAGACATCGCCGCCCTAACTTTATCAGCAGTGCCAACGGGCACGGTACTTTTATCAACCACCACCTTGTAATCAGTCATGTATTTGGCGATATTTTTTGCTGTATCTATAACATGTTTCAAATCTGCAGAACCATCTTCATCGGGTGGCGTACCAACTGCAATAAACTGAATTTGCCCCCAAGCTACACTTTCTTCAATATTGGTGGTAAATTTTAGGCGACCTGCAGCAACATTGTTTTGCACCACGTTTAGCAAACCTGGCTCGTGAATTGGAATGCTACCTTCTTGCAGCTTTTTTATTTTATTAGCATCAATATCCAAACATAAAACCTGATTGCCAAAGTCCGCTAGACAGGCGCCAGTAACCAAACCAACATAGCCGCTACCAATCACAGTGATCTTCAATTACCTTCTCGTTTGAATTAATTCAAATGAACAATACTACTGAAGTAACATGACAGTTTTAGGACATGGCATTAGCCATTAAGCAGATTTACGTACTTTTGTGTGCGAGCGCGAGTAATTGTGCATTTAAGCGCGCTAAAACAGCATTTTTATCAAAATTCTCTTTTGCATAATTTAGCGCCAGCACACCAAATTCCTTCCGCGCCGCATCGCCATCAACCAGTTTTTCAATTGCAGCGGCCAATGTAGCGCCATCTTCTGGCGCAACTACTAGGCCGCATTGCGATACTACACGGGCGATTTCGGTACCGTCTTGGCAAGTCGCAATCACAGGCTTGCCACTTGCCAACATGCCAGATAATTTTGATGGCAGCACCAAATCAGCAGCTTCTGGGCTTTGTGGCAACAAATGAATATCGGCCAAACCTAATAATTGCCCCAGCCGCTCAAATGGCTGTAGCGGCAAAAAAAGCACATTTTTCAGGTCTGCGCTGGCGGCTTGCAATTGCGGTTTCATCACACCATCGCCACAAATAACAAATAATATATCTGCCCTGTGAGCCAATATCCGCGCGGCTGCTGGCAGCACCATTAAACCTTGTTTTCCACCCAATGTGCCAGAAAATAAGACCACTTTAGTGTCGAGATTGATACCAAGCTCTGCACGGTAATCGCTTGGCGTGGCCAATGGATAAATGTGCGTAATATCCACCCAATTGGGGAAAGAACTGACGCGTGTTTCATTCACACCCTTTTGTCGTATCTTATCGAGCATGCGGCTTGATATGGATGAAACGCAATCAAAACGCCGCAACAAGTAACTTTCTGCCGCTAACACGAAGTTTTGTAGCCATTTACCTTTAAGTAAGCCCATCTGAAACGCCACATCCACCTCAAAATCTTGAATGTGTAGCCAAGCTTTAGCGCCGCACAAACGCGCTACTAGCCAAGCAGTAGGCGCGCACACTAAGGCTGGCGCAACTGTCATCACGATATTGGGTCGCCATAGAATTTGCCATAACATCACGGGCAGCGACGAAAGCGCAAACGTGAGCAAATGCAGCACGCGCGCGAACCCGCCTGGTGAACGCGGCACCCAAAGGGGCGCGCGCCAAACATCTACGCCGCGCCAGCGCTCGCGCTCGCGCCGATAAGGCGGCCAAGCGTAACCTTCGCCCAATTGCCAAGCAGGGTAATAAGGCGGCGCAGCGACCACGCGCACGTCATGGCCTTGCTCGGCCAACCATGCCGCCATTTCGCCCGAATATTTGCCTATGCCCGTTGGCTCTGGCGCAAAGTTTGCGCTGTAGATAAGTATTTTCAATTTTTATTTTTTTCTTCTATTTCTTTGGTTTTAAGCACAATAAAGTATTCGTAAATGGCCTGCAGAATGGCGTACCTTATGCCTGGCAGGCCATCCAAAAATGCACGCCGCGCAATGAGCATATACATAAATTTAATCAGCGGCCGCGCAGGCAGGCCATAAAAAATAGCCTTTTGATGTACGCGGCGCTCGCTAAAATCGTCGCCAAATAAGGCAACGCGCCAGCTTGGCTTAATAAGCACACCTTTAGTAATTAACTCCGCCTCCATGCGCGAATACACATTATGTTTGCTAATCCAATGGTCTAAGCCTTTAGAGAATGGGTAATGGTCAAAAGGCTTTTCCAAGTCAACAATATCGCCATCCACTACCAGCACTTCGTTAATCTCGCGCTCGTAATGCGCGCGTCCAACACGCACAAGGCGCACATATAAAGGCGAAATCTGTGCATGTTTAAGCCAGCGCCCCCACCAAATATCACGGCGACGCATACGCGCGCCCGCCACATTTAATGGGGCAGTTTTCACAAACGCTAGCATTTCGGTAGCAAGTTCTGGCGTAATACGTTCGTCTGCATCAAGTATCAAAAGCCAATCGTGCTTGAATGATAGTTTTAGACCAAAATTACGTTGTGATGCGTAGCCATCAAAAGGCCGCACTGTCACGCTTGCACCTGCGCTTTCAGCCAACTTGACCGTGTCATCTGTGCTTTCAGAGTCCAGCACACGAATATCATCGCTCCAAGCAAGGCTAGCCAAACAAGCGGGTAAATCTTGCTGTTCATTTTTGGTGAGAATAAGTACGGATATGCTGTTCACTCACTCACCTCTTTTGCGCATTCTTTTCATCTCGGCTGGGTTGCCCGCCCAAACAGACCAAGGCTCTAGAATGCTTTTCACCACCACAGCACGCGCTCCCAACACGCAGCCTTCGGCAACCGTCACGCCTGGCCCAATAAAAGCTTCCGCGCACACCCAAACATTTTTCTCTAACCTGATAGGTTTTGCGACTAACTGAAAATTGGCAGAATCAATATCGTGCGTTCCACCACAAAGGTGCGCACCCTGCGAAACCACGCAATAATCGCCAATTTCTATTAGCGCCATGTTGTAAAGCGTTACGCCATCGGCAATGCCCACTTTATCGCCAATCATTAACTGCCAAGGCGCCCATACTTTTACATTGGGATACACATGCACGTGCTGGCCAAGTTTTGCCCCAAATAAACGCAATAGCAGCCTGCGCCAAGCATGAAATGGGCGCGGGCTTGGGCGAAAGAATAACAGCCATACCACGCCCCACAAAGCGCGCAGCAGGCGATTGCCGAGTGAAAATGAAGGTTGCGTATAAGGATCGTTGCCCTGAATAATCATGCATTAAATCCTACAATTAATAATATCTGATTCATGCTTAAGTTTTTTGCGCTACCAACACCATGCTTTTCCACAAATATGGCAGGCGGCCAACGCCAGAAAAATCAACCACTTGAAAACCATTCTCGGTAAGAAGCTGTGTGAGTGTTGCGCGGCTCCAAAACTTAATATGCCCGCCATGCCAAAGTGCAGTGTGGTGGTGGTCCCACTTATCAAAAATGGCTAAGGTAAGATTTTTTAGATAGCCATGATAAGGCGTGGTGATAATTAAATAGCCGCCTTGTTTCAGCACACCTCTGGCGTATATCGGCAGTAGGTGCGGAGAGAAAAGGTGTTCGATGACTTCTGTGGATACGACTGCATCAAAGACTTGCTCGTGGCTTAGAAGCTTCGCAGGGTCATCTTGCACACCGAGGTTGTAAAAAGGAATTTCTGGATGAGACGAGCGAGCGAGCTCGACGCCTGCTTTGTCATATTCAACGCCAGCAACCTCATATCCCGCTAAGTCAACCTGCACACAAAGCGCACCATTACCCGCGCCAAGGTCAAGCACCCGCTTCACATTGAGTTGCTTTAGCAGCTCAAGAATACGCGGCGCAATATACCCACACGATTGCGGGCCTTGATCTGAAGCCCAGCCATAATCATCAACTATGTTTTCCACCATTAGTTATCTCCTAACTTACTCGGTCTTAAGTTTCTTAAACACTGGGTTTACTAAAGCACTTACTTTGTCACGTACAAAAGTCGTGTGCGATTCAAACAGCCACCACACGACCACTGCCAAGCCTAGCAACAGCAAAATCCAAGCAAAAAATTGCGCTAGAGATAAGCCATCTGGCACTCTTTTTTTAGATTCATACACAGTTGCAGCGATTAAAACCACAATAGGGAAATGCGATAAATAAAGCGAATACGATACTTCGGAAAGGTATTGCGAACCTTTTGCAAACCATGACCAGCGCTGCTGCTTAGGGAAAGCTTGATTAGTCAGAATCAAACATAAAAATGCAAATGTTAGACCTACTAAAAAATCTGACATCAATGGCACTATTTGAGAATAGCTGGTTGATTTTGAGTAAGCTAATGTCAAGACAAACAATACCATTGCAACTAGCAATAGAATACGCGTTGTGTTTTGGCTAAACTTTCTTACTGTTGCTTGTAAGCAATAAACTGCCACGCCCATCATCCAAATCAAGAATCCGTAAAGCATCTCGTTGGGCAAACACCATGCAATTAGGGCAGTCATGGCAAATGCCAACATGCGCGCTTGATTGTTATCCGATCCAACAACACCAATGGACATGGCTAGAAGTGGAAATAACATGTAATACCAAAATTCATTTGCCAAGCTCCATAGCGGGCTATTAAGGCCAAACACTGGGGAGACAATGGTTTGCAGAAAGAAAATATTCGCTAATAATGTACTAAAATCTGCTGAATATTCCCCTAGTTTTGGGCCAGAGTGCCAAAGGTCAGTGTTCGCACCAGCCAGCACAGTAGGCGCATAATTCAAGAGTATTTGCCCAACACCCCAGGTGATGAAAAGGCATGGAATTAGCACCACCCAAAGGCGAGTTAGGCGCGAAGTAAGGTAATTGCTCCATGAAAATTTTGCGCCCGCTCGCAACACCGCACCACCCACAAAGTATCCACTAAGCACAAAGAACACCATGACCGCTTGATGGCCTAAGCTAGTAAGCGCATAAAAGGCTTTAATAGCAATATTGGGATGAATCAGCTCTGAGTAATCCACCAAAATTGCATTACGCAAATGCCCCAAACACACCAGCAGAGCGCTGCTGCCGCGAATGAGGTCTAGCCACAAATTGCGGTCATCGCTTAACATTTACGCATGGCCTTTTGAAAATTTTTCTAGCGTAGTCAACAAGCTTTTTGCCATTGCATCTACTGTAAAGCGTTGCTCAAAGGTCGCTTTAGCTTGCTTAGCCATTTTGTGGCGGCCATTTGCAGTCATTGATAGCCATTGTCGCAAGGTTTTTTCTGTGCCTTTTAAGGTGTCAGAATTTACAATGCCCGCACCATCGTCCGCAATTTCCCGCCAAATATTCACTTTGTCAGAAATCAATACAGGCAAGCCACAACCAAGTGCCTCAGCTACTGCAATGCCAAAATTCTCTTGGTGCGACGACAACACAAAAGCTTCACTGGCGTAAAAAGCGCCCCACTTCATATCACCCTGTAACATGCCAGGCCAAGTGATGCGCTCCGCAACACCTAAGCGCTCTGCAAGAGATTTGAGCTTATTGAGCAAGACCGCGTGGCCAGGGCCTGCCATCAACAAATGCAAACTTGCGTCTTGATTAGCTACTTTTGCAAAAGCTTCAATCAGTAAATCGCAGCCTTTTTTTTCATGAATACGGCTTAAGAATAACAACACTCTTTTTTCACGCAAGGCAGGATAGCTTTCATGAAAAAGCGTTTTCAATGCCTTAGCGTTACTAGGCGGGGTGCCAGTGCCATAATTAATCACCGCCTCACGCACCTTGTATAGCCAGAAAGATTTTCGTGCCAGCAAGCGCTCTTCTTCACAGGTAAACAATACTGCCCTAGCATCTCGCAGCAAACGATATTCTGCCCACGGCCAATACAGCCATTTCTTAATATGTTTGAGCGGATAAGTATGTTTAAACCATGGGTCTAACATGCCATGCGTAAACACAAAATAGGGTATTTGCAAGCGATGCAACACGCGCCAAGCACCAAAACCGTGGTATTGCCATAGCCCGTTCACAATAATAGCGTCGTAGTCTCTGGCATGTGCCTCTAGCCATTGCGCCAACTTTGGCGTGTAGCGATAACTTCCCAATGCAGGGCCTAACGCATGCACCTTAAGTGGAAATTCTGCCACACAGGGTTCGGCAGGGTCATCTAATGTCACCACTTCCACATGATTCAGCCTCAACTCTTCAAATCGATGTCCGTATTGCTTTACGCCTTCCATTGGGCCGCCGCCTTTTGGGTCAACCGATGGCAAAATATGTAGCACTTTCATGAGACTTTATTCCGTGCAAGTAATGGTTTAATATTCAAATCACCCGCTGCTAGCGGCATGGCTAACACCTGACGATACACTTTCAAGTAACCCTCAATCGCATCATCTGCGTTAAATCGGGTCACATTTTCAATGCCTTCTCTTACCAGTTTTTTGTGCTGTTTCTCAGGCATTGTTAGTAGAGATTTCAATTGTACAGCGCCATTTATTGCCCATGCTTGCACATCTTCAGAAGTTTTTAATACTGGAATATAACTTGCAGCAGTGCCGCCAATCTCGTTCATTGGCGCGGCATCGGTGGTTAATACAGGGCAGCCGCAGGCCTGCGCTTCGATAATCGGCCAACCAAAACCTTCTGCCAAACTTGGGAATATAAACACGCGAGCCAATGAATACGACGCCTGTAAAGCATGGTTATCAATGCCTTGCACAAACAACACCTGTCCTTGAGGCGGCACTTGTTCAAGCAACATTTGTATTTTTTTATTAGGGGCTGGTGAAACGCACCACAGAGGCAATGGCTTTGCCTCATTTTTTGCATATTCAATATAAAGCTGAATAACCCCAGCCAAATTTTTATACCACTGGCTACCGCCCAAGTGCAACAACATGCCTTCTGGCTTTACTGGCTGCCCAGCATTTATCAGTACTTGTTTAGCCTCATTAGGCGACATTGGGGCGTAAGGGTAATTGATGCCGTTATAAACCACCTCTGATGTTGCCACATTAACCTCGCCAATATCATGCAAATCTTCACGCGTTTTATTCGAAACTGAAATGAAATGCTGAGCTTGTTTAAAGCCTTGTCGAATATAGCGCTGATACAAACGGCCAGACCAAGCGGTAGGGTTTTCAGGCACTTCACCCAATGCAGAGCGCAAAGCAAGCAAATCATGCACATGCACTACATGCGGCTTATGCTTAACCAACGGCACCCAAGGCCCAAGTGCCTGATCACAGAATACATACAAAGCATCAGCAGGTTGTTGCCTTATTTGCTTACGCACCCATAAAGGAAATAACAAGTACTGATCAATATAACCCGCCCATTTAGACAAGCGGCCTTGAGGAATTAACGCGTAAAGCTTAGGTTGCGGCGACCACATCTGCACCTGATGGCCCCGCGCAAGATACGCTTGCTCTAACATGCGCGCAAAACGCGGCATGCTTTGCGAATTCATAAAAACTGGGTGAGAAAATAGGACGATGTTCATTATTTTTGGGCAATAAACTCAACATTAGTTGTGGGTTTAGTATTTGAAAGTTTTAAATACATGCTGGATAGTAGTTTTGCGATAGCAAATACAATGGCATATAAAATAACAGACTGAACAACACCGCGGACAGCACTGTTCAAAAGTTGATGCAATGAATCTGCCGTGATGCCAAACAGAAAGTTAGGCCAAACATGTATCATGCCGATGACCGATAGAGTAGCTACGCCAGTAGATGTGCGTATTGCAAATATATCGATTACCGCAAATAAAACTAAACACATAAAAAAATAAACTACTGGGAATAAATTTCCAACCATTACCCAACCCTGGCCAAATATAGAGCCAGTACGCTGGCCGCTTAATGGTGTACCTATCGCGAGATTCACCAACAAGTCCCCCATTGAAAAATACAGTTTATCTTTATCGACATCGATTTTTAGTCCGTCAAGCCAAGGTTGCGGTAGCATTGCCCAGAAATAATCTTGGCTGACTTCCCACACTTCATCTGCCCCTTTATCTGAGATGCCTCCAGCAAAATAAATGGCATTATCATGAAATTTAGTAATCACAAAGCGTGCAACCATGGGATTTTCAATGTAAGTTTCGTCATATGAAGAACGAAGATCTCTAACAACAACCTGCTCCTTGTATTCAGCAAGTTTTTCCGGATCAAGAAAATTATCAATCGTTTTTGTCACCATTTCAGACAGTGGCACTTTAAATTTATCTTTTCTGGCAATGACCATGGCAGTCACCATATTGGAGGCTGGCCAAGATAAAACTACACCAAGCAAGCCAATCATGCCAAATTTCAATAACATCGGCGCAGTAACCGCCTTATGGCTACGCATACCGACCAGTAAAAATAGTAAAGTTACGGTGGCAAAACCAGTTAACATCATGCCGCGCGCATTAAAAGCCATCGCCATTAGTGCAACCAGAGCAGAATAGGCAACTAACAACAGATAGTTTCTTTTAGCGTTGCAATAAGTGGGGCCTAACTGCTGCACATAAAGTGGAATTAAAAATGGTGTCCAAGCTAGAAAACTCAGGCCGTTTGCCACTGGACTTATATAAGAAAGTAATAAAGAAAATACGCCTATTCCACCCATAATCCAGATATTAATGACTGTCGGTGTGGCATAAATACCCAGCGCACCTAACATGCTGCGCAATAAACCTGATTTATTTGAGTTGTTTGTCGAAGTTGATGTCAGCATGCGGTATAGCGCATGACAAAACAATGCGATACCTTGATACATTGCCAGCAAGGAAAATGTAATGAGTGGCTGGCGCAGGTTGTCACTTATAGAAACCCAAGAAAATGATTGCGCCAACAAAGCGCCAAGTTGTGAGGTGACACAAAACCCAAACACTGCAAAACTCGATAATGGATGAGTATCTAACGCTTTGCTCCAGCGAAAATACAGCAATGTGGTTAATACCGAAACAAGTACAATGCAGTTAGCCGCAATATTTTCCGTAGAAAAATCAATCAGGAACTGCATACCAAAAGTCAACAGCGTCAGGCACAGCAAAGTTGTGTTGATGAATTTTGCAATCGTCATTTCTGCAACGCCTTTACATAAATTTCCATCGCTTTTTCGCCATAGTTACTCCAACCACCCAATGTCTGTACTCGCCCCAATGCGCGCTGTCCCATAGCCGCTCTCTGTTCTGGCTCGTCCGCAAGCTGCTGCAAGCGCTCAGCAAGCGCATTCACGTCACGAATCGGCACGATGTAACCTTCGTCACCATCCGTGAACAAATCCTCACCGCCCGTGTTGCGGCTGGCAATTACAGGGCAGCCACAAGCCATCGCTTGTGCCATCACCATGCCAAACCCATCTTGCACGCTAGGCAATACCAGCACATGGCTGCGACTCATGATATTTTTGAGTTCGGTTTGCGGTACGTGCCCTAGCACTTTTGTATCTGCAGGCCACAAATTACGCATTTTCAACATTTGAATGAGCTCTTGTGAGGGCGCGCCAACAAAGGTAAGTGATTTATTTGGGTGGTTGATTTTTTGATAAGCCTGCACCAAATATTGAATGCCTTTTTGCAAACTCATGGCGCCAACAAATAAAACATCAAAACGCTCCGTTGCTGGCACAGCTACTGGCTGAAAACGCGAAACATTGACCCCGTAAGGCAATAAACGTAACTTTTCTGCTGGAATGCCTTGTTCGACAAACGAGCGGTAGGCAAAAATGGACGGCACTGTAACCAAATCGGCTTCAGCATACTCGGCTTCTTCGCGCGCTATCGTTCGCGCATCGATGCCCGCAAACGGCATATCCCACAAAGCATGTTCTTCGCGTAGCAGTTGATCTTGCACGCGAATATCTGCAGAGCCACGATCGCAAACGTAAGCAGCGCCTTGGCTGTGGGCGCTTTTGCCTGCTGGAAGGCTAGAGCCAGAAAGGCCTACATAAAGATCGCACTTTGGCAAACTTTTCGCCACCCAGTTTCCAAAAGTTGTCGCAGTCAAATGCTCCCACTGCCTTATTACCGAATTTGGTAAATGCTGCCTAAATGGGAAAGCCATATACGAACTTTGCAGCCATGGGAAAGTACGAATCATTTCCTGTGGCACATTTTCATTTTTCAGCTTAAAGCTTGGGTAGCCTGTAAAAACAGCGGCTAACGCCCCTCGTGAATGGAGCTCTCTGGCCAAATCGAAAGTATGAAACTTGCCTGGTGTAGAAAGTGCGATTCTCATTGCGGAACGGCCTTTCTGGGGAGTCTGACTGTCATTGCAGTATAAGCCAACCAAGCGCAAGCAATGGCGATAAACAGCTCACTTAACAGCATCGCCACAACAACACCATTTAATTGCAATGTGCCTGCCAGCAACCATGCCAAGGTAACAGAAAACATAGCAGCCGCAAGCGCCCAATAAGCTAAACTAACATGCTGATTGGTCGCCATTAGCAACACTCTAGGAATATGCCAAATACCCGCCACAGCCGCATATAACAACATTAACAACATTAAAATTGGCACAAATTCGATACTGTTATTCGTCCAAATACGTAGCAAAAATGGCGCTGCTACATATAAAATTGCACTTAGCAAAAACGCCTGCGCCGCGCCCAGCAGTGCACTGCGGCGAAACAAATGACGCACAGCAAGACCAGCATTTTCACCGAACAAGCGAGAAAACTCTGGCCACAAGGCATGGCTAAATATTGCGGTAATTTGCACCGCCACGCGTGCGATGGTGCGATAAGTGTTGAAAAGCGCAACAGCAATCGGCCCAAAAAGCGCGCCCACCAACAAGGTTAAGCCCTGAAAGCTCAAAGCGTTTGCGAATGGAAATGCCATAAAAGAAACCGCTGGTTTGATCATAGCGCGAATTTCTGCGCGCTCTGCACCTTGTATGCCCCAGTGAATTCCGTGGTTGCCGCGCCGCGATAACTGCATACAAATCAAGGTGCCAGTTAATCGAACTGCCAGGCCACACAATGCGACTGCTGCGAAACTGCCTACCATTACTAGCCCAGTCATGTAGCCAAGCCACTCACCCAAGCGCACATAATTGCTCAACATTGTCCCCGTTGCATAACGTTTTGTTGATTTAAACACTGCCTCGGAAAGCCCGCCGAATAAGGCTGCTAGGACACCTATACAAAGCGCAGAAAGTGCCACGCGCTGATCAGCATTCTGCAAAAAAGGCAATGGCGCATAAAGAATGACTGGCACTGCTATCATTCCAGCCAAGCCGCAAACAACCGCCATAAACATCTGTGCGCTTTGAAACACCCTGTTGGCTTCTACCAAATCACCTTTGCCCATCGCCATGGTCATTTTATTTCCTGCCGCAGTCACCATGCCCACATCTGCCATTGATAAATAAGCAGGAATCGCCGACAGCATTAACCACACACCATAGGTTGAGACATCCCAAAAATACAGAAACAAGGGCAAAGAAACGAGCTGAATGCCAATGGTGATGGCCATTCCAAATGAGTTGGCGCCCATGCCTGCAATGATTCTGCGTTTCATGTAGTCAACTCTGCCGCTTGCAATATGTTGGTTAAAATTATTTGGTTATAGTGACCATTTTTCTTTACACGCAGATGCCCAGCTGCAGCAATTGTTTGGCGGCGATTTTCATTACTTAGCGCAAAGCGACAGATCTCGGCACATTCTTCTGCGTCTTTCCAAAAAACTGCCTCTTGGCCTTCGTTGTACATTGTGATGTGTTCACTAGTACGTTCAGCGCAAAGCAAGCCGCCCAAAGCAGGGATCTCAAGCGAGCGCGTAGTATGTAAATCGCGATTTTCTTTTGACAACAAGCCCAAATTTACTTTGGCACATTGAATCGCCTTGGCATAATCATCACCTGAGATTGCGCCGCCTTTCCAATATTGCTTAAGTTGAGGCCATTCTGTCGCTTTATGCCAATTAGACCCACGGATTGTCAACGGCACGCCTAGTTGGATTAATGCAAGCAAAAATGGCCCGCGTTCTGGAAACCATGTCCCCAAAAAAAGTACTTCAGAATCCCAAGTTTGATGATCTTTTTCGCTAAGCTTGCGTGGCGTGTGAGAGACCTCATCTGCGCTTCTGTAAACGCGCATGATTTTTTTTACATTCAGCATTTCAGCTTCAGCCACATTTTCTTGTCGTACCACAATATTTAAATCGTAATATGGCAAGCTTTGCCGATATGCTTTAAAACGTGCGCCATCGCGCGCACCAAGCGGATCATCAATATTGTAATTAATCACTTTTTTGGCATGTAAACGTAGCAAAGAGATTACTTTTGGTGTCACCCATTCGCCGCCATCCACGTAACATAAATCAAACTTTTTGCCATTCAGTACTTCGGCTAAACTGCGCATTAACCACGGCGCGATTAAGTGACCACCCATGCGCCAAGTAATGCGATCCACCCACGCGGTTTTAGGTAAAAGTATTCGCAAATCCAGATGTTCTACAGCATGACCAAGTCGCCTTAACGCATTGGCACGGTCAAGGCATGTGCCGCTGATAGGCCCTAAATACAAGATAGATAGAGTGCGAGACATAGATCACATTTGAACCTGTTGCAGGCCAATCATTTTAGTCCCACCATCATGGCCTGCTGCGCTGGAGTAAGCGCTAGTAGGAAATCGTCAATAAACTGGTCTTGCAGCGCGTTCGACAAAGCTTCATCGTCGCCTACTTCAGAAACTCGAAACAGCAGACCATCTGTGATGTAACCTTTTAAGCTCATTTGCAAGCGCGCTATATTTAGAGCGGTCGCGGGCCCGCTAATGATGCCGTCGCCAATACGAATCCAATAAGTGACATACTCTAATCTTGAGCCGATAGTTGCCTTCATTCGATTGACAACGATTGGCCTGCTGATAGCTTGTATTTTATCTTCATACAAATTTTCAATTTTAAAACCTTGGGACGAATAGCAAGCTTCGGGGCGATGCAATTGTTTTGAGAAAGTCTGATTATCGCCATAAGCCAATGAGAGCATGATTCGACGCCCGCTGGCGCGCTGCTCATAGATGCGGCTCACTGTTTGCGTGTAGAGATTATTGATAGCATATTGCTGCTCTGGGTCAACAATCCTGCTGCCTGCTGCCTCGGTAATTTCAACCCAATCGCCAAATTGTTTAGGCGTAATTTCTTCAAATTGTGGGCTGCCGATGTGCTCAAACCAAGTAAGATGCGGCGTTAGCCATGAGGCAAATGCAAAACAAGCCGCCATAAAAAACACGACCAGCCAATGATGGATATTAGGCTTTTGACTTACCGCAAAACGCATTTCAGCTTGCATGAAGTTTCCTATCCTTCCATTTTTGACTGAACAGACGTAACAACGAATCTGCTCCAAACATCAGAAGTAAACCTGCCAAAAATAGCACCATGCCTGCAAAACCATGCAAGAAGCCCTGCCCAGCGGCATTGCCCCAGTAGTATGTGATGAGCGAAAGCACAATCACGCGCACTACATTGGCGGTAAATGAAATGGGAACAATCAGTATAGGCAACACAATATTGCGTAATTTAGAGGGGTAATGCACTAGGTTAAGATACAGAATACCAAGCGCTTCTAACATAAATAAGGTACGCATCCCAGCGCAGGCATCCGCAACCAACAATTGATATTGGCCGAGATAAATCACTACGCCATTTCGGGCAACGGGCAAGTCAAACCAAGCCAAAATATTCACAGTGACTGCGGAAACGGCGAGCTTCATCACACTACTGAGTGGACCCACTAATGTATTTGGTAGCGGAACCATGAAGAGCATAAAAATGAGAGGGAACTTGAGCTTATTGAGCAAGCCAGTTCCGCCCGTCATCAAGACAATGCCTGCTAATGCCCAAATAAAAGCGCCTGTTTCAAAATAAATAATATCAAGCGCTCTGCCTGGAATGTATAAAATGGCTGCAGCCATAAAACAGCCCCAAGCTAAAGCTGGCGCAGGTTTAAAGCTTGATAAATCGGGCACTTCACGCCAGCGCTTCCAAAGCAACCAAAGCGAAATAGAAAGAATGATTGGGCCATGTGAATGTTCGTCATCCACCCACAAACCACTCACGACAACAAGCCCCCATAAGGTAGGTAAAAACATCACTGCCAAGCCAGCAAACATCAACCACAAACCGCTGTTGTCGAGAAAGTGCACTTGAACAGCACGCATTTTGTCTAGCAATGAATCAGATTGAGTTAAGGTGTTCATACCGCTTTTAACTCATTAAATGGTGCCGTTGCGTAAGCAAGCGCTAGCCCTTGCCGCAAACCAATTCTGGCGTGCCAGCCAAGTTGGTTCAATCGACTAGAATCCATGAACTTTCTCATTGGTCCATCTGGCTTGGTGGTGTCAAAAGTAATCTCACCATTAAAACCTACAACTTCTTTAACCATGTGAGCCAGCTCAGCTATGGTTAAATCACTAGCACTACCTAAATTAAGCAAGGGTGGTAAGCCATCATTTCTATCTGAGGCCAATAAAGGCTGATATATCTCATCGGCCAAATTGATGACGAAGACACAGGCTTCTGCCATGTCGTTGCTATATAAAAACTCACGCTTAGGTGTGCCTGTACCCCATACCGTTACGCTGGCTTGATTGTTGATTTTCGCTTCATGAAATTTACGAATCATTGCAGGGATTACATGGCTATTTTCTAGGTGATAGTTATCACCTGCCCCATATAGATTAGTTGGCATGACGGCCATATACTGCGTGCCGTATTGACGGTTATAGCTCCAGCACATTTCTATGCCTGAGATTTTAGCTAATGCGTAAGGTCTATTTGTAGTCTCTAGCGTACCAGTAAGCAAATACTCTTCTTTAATGGGTTGTGGGCAATCACGCGGGTAAATACAGCTTGAGCCTAAAAATAATAAGCGTTTAACACTATTTAAATAGGAATGATGAATAACGTTGGTTTGAATGGCTAAATTTGAAAGTATGAACTCTGCAGGATAGGTATTGTTGGCATGAATTCCACCCACTTTGGCAGCCGCTAAAAACACGTATTCAGGCTTTTCTTTCGCAAAAAAATCAGCCACTGCTTGTTGATTGGTTAAATCAAGTTCTGCATGGGTGCGCGTCACAATATTGCTATAGCCTTGCACACTCAACTGGCGCATGATGGCCGAGCCGACTAGCCCACGATGCCCTGCAACATATATTTTAGCGTTTTTATCCATTTGATTTACTCGTGATAATCCATGGCTTGATAACCATGCTCTTTAATCAGCTCATCACGCTGGGCGGATTTGTAATCTTCTCGCACCATTTCAGCGACCAGTTCATGAAATGTGATTTTTGGTGTCCAGCCGAGTTTTTGTTTGGCTTTGCTTGGGTCGCCAAGCAGCGTCTCTACTTCAGTCGGGCGGAAATAGCGCGAATCTACTTGCACGATACATTTATCTTGCCAATAGCCTTTTTCTTCCACGCCTGTGCCGCGCCAAGTAATTTGCATGTTCAGCTCTTTAGCCGCCGCATTGACAAAGTCACGCACGCTGTATTGCACGCCTGTTGCGATGACAAAGTCTTCTGGGGTATCTTGTTGTAGCATCAACCATTGCATTTCGACATAGTCTTTGGCGTGCCCCCAATCGCGTAGCGCGTCCATATTGCCTAAATATAAACAGTCCTGCAGACCAAGATTTATGCGGGCTAGCGCGCGGGTGATTTTGCGGGTGACGAAGGTTTCGCCGCGTACCGGGCTTTCGTGGTTAAACAGGATGCCGTTACAGGCATAAATGCCATACGCTTCACGATAATTGACAGTAATCCAGTAGGCGTAAAGTTTGGCCACTGCGTAAGGGCTGCGAGGGTAGAATGGCGTAGTTTCTTTTTGTGGGGTTTCTTGCACCAAGCCATAAAGTTCTGAAGTGGATGCTTGGTAGAACTTGGTTTTTTTCTCCATGCCCAAAATTCTAATGGCTTCTAAAATACGCAAAGTGCCAATACCATCGGCATTGGCGGTGTATTCTGGCATTTCAAAACTCACCGCAACATGGCTCATGGCGGCTAGGTTGTAAATCTCATCCGGCTGTGTTTGCTGGATAATGCGGATTAAATTGGTCGAGTCGGTTAAGTCGCCATAATGCAACACAAAATTTTTGTTATTGACATGCGGGTCTTGATATAAGTGGTCGATGCGGTCGGTATTAAACGATGAGGCGCGGCGTTTTACGCCATGTACGATATAGCCTTTGCCAAGCAAAAATTCAGCTAAATAGGAACCGTCTTGCCCTGTGATGCCTGTGATGAGTGCGACTTTAGTCATTGATAAACATTTCGATATGAGTGTAAAAGCGGTGTTAAATTAGCGTGCTACTAAAAGTCGTTAATCACGCTGCCTACTATTTGAACGCCTGTGATGGCAATCTGGTCGCGCATCTCAGTCAAATCAGAGAGCTTGCTGTGATTAAGCCGAGAAACCAGCAAGGCACTGCCGCACTGGGCAACTGTGGCCTGCGCGTCGGCGGTAATCGTTACGGGCGTAGTGTCAACAAGCACAACACCATATTGAGCTGCCGCCTGCTTCATGAGCACTTTGAAACTTGCTCGACTTAGCAGCTCTAAGGGATTGGAAGCTACCGCACCTGTGCCCGTACCTGCGCCAAGCACTGAGAGATTTTCAATTGATTCCATCTGAATGGCCGAATTTAAATCTGCTCGACCAGCTAAAATATCTGAGAGGCCACTATTGGCTTTTAACTTAAAAATGTGATGCTGACGCGGATCGCGCAAATTAGCATCCACAAGCAAAGTGCGTTGCCCTAATTGTGCAAATACCACCGCTAAATTAGCCGCTAAAAAACTGCATCCATCGCCTGCTTTAGCGCTTACGATGGCCAAAGATTGATGCCCATCGTTAAACCAGCGCATCATCAACTGGCCGCGAAGCACCCGCAATGCTTCTACCTGTGGCGCATAGGGTTGAGAAATAGCGATAAGTTCTGGGCTAAGCCGTTGATGACCAAAGTCAGTTCCGTGGCTTGCGCCATTACTTTTCGCTTGCATGGTTTCCAGCGTTTGAATTTTTAAAGCTGGCGAATTGAGTTGCGTCACAGTATTATTTTGCATAGTTTTTTCCTCAGGCAGCCTTGAGAAAGCTACGTGATAAGCCGAACAATTCTTTAGCGGTTTTTTTAGGTTTCTTACTCTTGATAACGGCCAAAACGGGTATCTCAAGTAGCTCGCTAATGTCTTCACGGCTGCGTACGCGTCTGTCTCTCATCTCTGCCAGCAATCCTGCCGCTACGCCTAGTATGGTGCCAAGAAATCCAGCTAATATGAGATTAAATAAAATTCTCGGACTAGCGCGATTTTGTGGGGCTACAGCAGGGTTAAGCACCGCAATGTCGGCCTGATTCACACTGCCTTCTATCGCCGTCTGGGTAAAGCGCTGACTGGCTAAATCCACTGCGCGCTGTGCATTTTCTACATCGCGTTGCAACACCGAAAGCTCATCTCTAGAACGGTTAAGTTCCAGCACGCGCGCCTTCTGGGCTATTACAGAGGCTCTAAGCTCAGACTCCATCTGCTGGCTGATACGCGCCGTGCCGCCAATAGAAGTAGTCGCTTTACGAGTTTGCTCTTGCAGCTGACTTTTGAGTTTATTTAACTCCGCCTCGGCAGATTGATATTGCGGATGGCTTGAGCCAAGACGCTGCGACATCTCGGAGAATTTGGATTCGGCTTGGGTAATCGCTATTTTTAAATTCTGCACAATGGGATTAGCCGCTAGGTCAGGCGATTCATCACCATTGCCACGCGTGCGCTGCTGGCGTGAAGCGGAATCAAAATTCTGCGACTGCGCGGCCACTAATTGAGATGACAATTCGTTCAAACGCGCACTTTCCACATCCAAATTACCCATCACACTGGTCAAGCCTTTTTCTTGCTGGTATATCGACATTCTGGCATTGGCTTCTTCTAAATTAGCACGCAAGGCTTTGGTCTTTTCGCCTAAAAACTCTGAGGCTCTTTGTGATGGTTCCGCTTTGAGCTGAATGTTGGTCTGCTGATAAGCCTCGGCAAAAGCATTCGCCAGCGCCGCCGCAAACTCAGGATCTGTGCCACTAAAAGAAATCTCAATCACGCTACTTTCGCGCGATGGTTTCGCCTCAAGACCACCTAGTAGCTTGTCCGCAAACCATGTTCGAATATCGCCTTTACCGCCAGTCGCATCCGTAAATTGCTTTTGTGCAGATCGATTCTCAGCAAATTTGAGTTGCTCGACTACTTTCAAAGCTACATTGCGACTGGTAATAATATCAATCTGTGTGGCCATATAACCTGGCATTAACTGCGCAGGCACACTAAGTCCCGTGACAGGATCAACACCTTTATAATTGAGCACCAGCGAGGTCGTGGCCTTGTATATCTTGGGCAACAGCAAATTAATCACAAGGGTCGCCAATACAACCAAGCCGATCACAGCTAAGACAATTTTGGCGCGCGCTTTTAGAATAAGTAAAAACTGGGTTAAATTCATAATGGATTCCTAGAACAGGCTTTCTTGTACGTAAAGTACATCGTCCTGTTGTACTAAATCGGTTAGCGCAGGCGATAACTTCTCTACCCCACCTTTTGCATTGCGCCTATGTAGCTCAATATTGCGCTGTGTGCCACGCGGCGTTAAGCCGCCACCTTGCGCTAAGGCTTGGATTACCGTCATATTGCGCTCGATACGGAACGAGCCTGGACGCTGCACTTCTCCATAGATATACACCATAGGCGCACGCGGCACGTAAACAGTATCACCGCTAGTAAGCTCAATATTGGCGGCGTTATTGCCCGTGCGAAACAAGTTTTCAATATCCACTTCAAAGCGATTTTGCTTACCATCACGAAACGTGGTGACAGTCACAGTGTCTGAGCCGCCAGGATTAATGCCGCCAGCTACGCTGAGAAAATCGCCCAAAGTACGCACGCCACCAGTTACCGCATACTTGCCTGGGCGATTCACTTGTCCCATTATGGAAACATCGCGTGCTTGTACATAAACAATCTCGCCGCCTTCCAACGGCACATTTTGTGCGTTCTCACCTTTGCCGACAATGTTATGCAGGTCGTATTCCTTCTTGCCTGTTTTTCCGATGATTGTCACTAAGTCAGAGCCGTCTGCGGTAGCGCCGCCGACTAGCGCCAGCAAATCAGCAATATTGGTAGCGCGCTCTAGAGGATAACGCCCAGGCTTAAGCACACTGCCAAGCACAGAAACCATTTTGCTCTGAAACTGCGTTACTAGAAGATTCACCTGCGGTTGTTTCACAAAGTTGCCCGTTTCCAGCAATTTTGCAATTTTCTTTTCTGCGGCAGATGCGGTAATGCCTGCCACCTGCACCTCTCCAATTAAAGGGAAAGTAATCATACCGCGCTCACTCACGCGCGTTTCCAGTATTAAATCTGGATTGTTATAGACGCTGATTTTAAGCATATCGCCCGAGCCTAAAAGGTAATTAGCGTCTTCTGCCACGGCCGTATTCAGCCAAGCGCCCATCAACAACAGCATTACGCATGCGAAAAAACTGCTTAAGTATTTTTTTAATTTCAACACAGGCTCACTTCTATCTCGATACTTATTCATTTGATTAAAGGCCAGATAAGCCTTTTTCTATGCTTGCTGCTGTCGCATTTTGCTCGTCTGATTTTTTGCTTGCCGTTGGCGTATCTGTCGTTGCCTTGGTCTTCACTGGCGCTGGCTGAACTGCTTGTGGCTGCGTTAATTCAGATTTTTTCATGTCTTTAAATGCACCTACAAACTCAATTTTTGCTTTTTCATTCAGCGCAACCATTTCTTGTTGAGCAAGTTTGGTTTTGTTCTGATTAAAAAAGTATTGCTCGATCACTGGCGTTGCCTTAGCGCGCGTAATTGGCGTGACTTGAGAAGCAGCAATATGCACCACATTGAGCCCATTGCCTGTTGATACAATTAATACTTCACCATCTTTAAGCACCTGCAATTTTTTGAGCAATTCCAAAGGCAATTGCTCAGCCGCTTTTACATTGCTGTTGATAGTAAAAAGGAGGTTTTTATCTTTTAACCAAGTTGCAATTTCATTGATACCTTTAATCTCTTTTAAGCTTGCTTCAGTTTCCGCAAGCTTGTCTTTATTGACACTGACAACGAGCTCTTGCAAACGAAATACGCGCCTATTTTCAAACAATTCTGGATGCTCTTTATAAAAACTATCAATTTCCGCAGTAGAGGCTTTTGGTGTTTTAGTCATCAGCTTTTCTAAATAAGCCTGCGCTAACATCTGATCTTTAGACGACTCCATTGCCTGCAAAACGGCGGGGTCTTTATCTAATTTTGTCTCGATGGCTTTTTGCTTTAAAAGCTGCATCTCCACCAGCCTCGCCAATACTTGCTTTCCAGCCAGCTTGGCTTGCGCTTCATTCATCTGACCCATGCGCTGTAGTTGAAAATTAACTTGGTGAATGGTGATTTCATCGCCATTCACTTTTGCCACAACTTGCGTGTCAGATTTTTTTGCTTCATCTTCTTCTTTTTTCCCGCACGAAGTAAGCACAACAGAACTGCCAATTAACAGCAAAAATAGGAATTGATTGATCGGGCGCATATTAAGCTTTCTTTGATTTCTAACGGTCACTTACTATAAGGAGAAAATATGACTTTAATATGTCAAATATGCGTAATATTCGTGAAAAAGTGGACACTAACTTCTCATTTATGCATTCACTTTTGCTCATATTTATTGCTAAAATAGATGCCCTGCAGACCAATATCCATGCGGGTTGCAGGGCAGGTGTTTTTAATTAAACTAAATCACTTTTAAAAAATAGCTTTACTTGTTCAGTGGGAAATCTGCTGCTAAAAACTATAGCGGACTAGAAAATTGATATTGTTAAACTCATAATCTCCGTTAACAATATTGGAGGTGCGCTTCTCGCCTTGATATTGCAGTTGCACCAATGACTTTTGCGTGGGCGCGTAAACTAGCGTTAGTCCCGCTAGGGTTGATTCATCAAGCCGCTCTTCATTACTATTTGAAATGCCCGCGCTGCCTAAATAAGTGTTTTCCGAATAAGCCAAATTTCCGCTTAATGCAACTTTGCTGGAGATGTTCCAAGTTGGACTAAAATCAACGCCTTTCGACTTCACATAAGTCGAGAGCACGTCATCCACCGGCGACACGACTTGATAAGCCGCCATGTTGAGATTAACTTTATCAGTCGCTTGATAATTCAAGCCAAAACGCTGACTAAAACCACTAAAATCGCGGCTTGATGAGGTGTTGCGCTTCAAATTGACATGCGATAAACGTGTGGAAATTTTAGTTTTAGCGCCTGGCATCCAAGCCGCCGTCAATATCGCTTCTTTTTGGCTACTTGCATCGCCAAAAAATAATTTCACTAGACCAGCTCTGTTGGGAAACGTCGCATCTGCAACTCGGTAAGCCAGCCCCAGCTGCGTATTGAGCGGACTTAGAAAGCGAATTCCACCTTCAGTAATTTCATCCTCTCGATTCAACACCTGTGAGCTAGTTGATTCATTCTCAAATTCAACCTGCTCGCGGCTGGCGTAGATTGTCCAATCTGGCTTAAAATCCCAATTGACGCTCGCAAATTGCCGATCTATCGTTCTTAAGTTTTTAACCGTGCTTCTGGTTTCATTAAAGCCTGCAATTGCCTCGTTTTCACTCGCACTCAACTCGCCATAAAGCTTACTACCCATACGCCAATCCCAACGCAAGCTGTTCGCTTTTCCACGATTATCAAGATAGTCAAATCGATCGAATTTATTTTCACTCAGGTTGGAAGATAAGCTAATTAATTGCCTGCTTAACCTTAAATCTACCTGCACGCCTAGCTCAAGCCGTTTCATCACATCTGAAGCGTCTGATGTGCTTAGCGCTGCTTTTGCCTGCGCTGGTGAAGAGAACCTAAATATATTGTCATCATAATTAACGCCCGCACTAATGTAGGGCTTAATATCGATAATGCCTTCGGCCATGCAAGTTAAAGGCAATAAAGATAATAGGCACCAACAATGTGCTTTTTTGAGCTTGGGGTTTGGCATGCGTTAACCTGAACTAAAACGTGCATGTTACGCAGTGAATATGACGGTATTATTTCTTTTGTGACAACTATTATTACGCAGACTACGAAACGGACTAGTAAGCGGATTTTTTATTTACAAAACGCGCATCGTCTAGTTTATCTTGCTGATTTTGCAAAATATTTTCAAGCTCTACGCGCTTTAATTGAAAAAACTGCTCTTTGCGCATGGCCGCTTCATAACTACTTGGTTTGTCGTAAATTTGTATAAGCTCAGTACCAAACTGGTGTAGTTTGCTATTTTTTACTTCGCAATCATTCACCGCTTTAGTCGTCTGCGCCAAGTTGGTCGATAAAGTCTTGCGTTGATTATCGTTAAACTTCAAATCCGCCAAGGCTTGGTTGTGCTCCACTTTTAAATCGGCCAAGTTTTTCTGCGTGGTTTCCAACTGCGCTTGTGTTTGCTGCAGCTTAGTTTCTAAAGCAGTTTTTTCCGTGTTCACTTTTTTAAGTTCAGCTTCTAAACTTTTATTTTTGCGTTCTGCAGTATTTAGCTGCTTATCAAGCTTCACAAATTCTTCGTCTTTAATTTTGAGCTTATCTTCCAACTCTTTTTTTTGCGTATCAAACTGCGCCTGCATCGCAGCTTTTTCAGCTTCCATGTCTTGCTTCATTTTTTGCATCATCAATTGCGCGCGACGCGCGGACTTATCTTTTTTTTCTGCCGCAAAAGCAGTGTTTGGCTGCATAAAACCAATCATGAAAGAGAGCACAATTAACAACATCACTTTGTAGTTAAGTTTTAATATCATTTTAAATTCCAATTAAAACCTTAAATTAAAACTTAGCTATAAAGTCAATTAACAAAACGTCAATTGATAAAGGCAGGCCAGTAATAGCATCTGCGCTAAAGTATCTTGCGCTTACCCAAGCATTTTTATCTATCGCATAATTACCGCCGATTAACCAACCTTTAGCATCTGTGCCACCCAAATGAAAGTTGGAGTCAGTAAAGGCATCTAAAACAGCATCGGCTTCGAGTCTTTTGTATGCAAGAGAGACTTGCCAATCGTTTGGTTTTACTTCAACAGTGGCTCCACCATTAAAACCATTATGCCCAATATCTAAGCGCATTTGATAGCCTTCATTTTCTTCTTTGTAGCGGTTGCCAGTGCGTTTAAAAATCTCATTCTCATCAAAACCAATATTTTTGACGTAGTCACCAGTAAGCGTAACATGCACTGGGTCAAATGTTAATAAATCAATCTGTCCTGTTAAGTTTATTAACTCAAACTGAGATGCTAGCGCAATATTATTAGCCCCTGGAAGGCCACCGTTCAATGTATTAATATTGAATGTGTTGTTGCCTTTCTGTCTAAACGCTGGAACCGTTCCAGAAAAAGCATCCAAACCAGCTGGGTTGGATTGGCCTTCTACATTTTGATAGTCGTAATAGGCAATCCCCAGCTTGGCAGTTGACCTATTTTGTGCTTGCCACTTAATGCCAGTTTGTAATGCATACAACCATTTATCTTTCGCCTTGTTCACTTCAGATGATTGTATTTCTTCAATAGGGAAAGCACCAACAGCGGTGAATGACGACCAACTATCGTTAAACTTTGGTTTGAATGTAGCTGCAAAACCATCAAAAGCTAGGTCGGGATCCCACAGTAAATCTGTGTGTAAAAATGGGTTTGCAAAACGTCCACCTACTACTGACAACCAAGGGTAGGGCGATGCTGCAAGAAACACCCGGTCTAAACCAAAAGTGTATTTACCTTGCCCAAGACCTTCAGTTTGATTGGGAGTTACAGGGCTAGTAAGTGCGCCTGTAGTTAATCGCAAACCACCTTTCAGCCATTCATTAACTTCTAAATCTGCCCCAAGCCTAGCACGCACGCGAAAACGATTGCGATCTTCAGTAGAGTTTGCAATATTTGCATTTCTAACAGTATTGTTTAATGTAGCAACTGGAGCATTATTACTTGAAAATGAATCGTTTTCATAACGTAAACGAATGTCGCCATTAAACGCGATTCTATCTATCCAACTAGGCAGTCCCAAACGCGTTCCAGCTTTGTAATTAAGCTTGGTCATGACTTCTTTTTGAATCTCATCACGCATTTCTTTTTTTACATGCTCTGGCACATATTGCACACGCACTGATTTGTCATCTTGAGCAACCTTTTCTTGTGAATTGTTTTCGCCATTACTTACCAACTCAGCCTCTTTAGCTTTTGCTTGTTTAACTTGCTGAGCGGCGTCTTGACTAGCTTTTTTCATCATGGCTTCAGCTTTGTCTTTTGGTAGCACACCTTCTTGTACCAACATATCTATCAAGTTGGTCGTTGTGGCTTTTAACTGTTCTAATGACTCGCGCTCATCCGCATTTGCAAGCGTTAT
>JANMYB010000103.1:0-15996 GCA_031381645.1 Methylotenera sp. | reverse complement strand
CGAAGAAATAGACATTGTGCCGCAAGAGCGCGTATTGGCAGGCGTTTCAAGCGATGCCAACACCAAAATTACCATGAAAACGCACAATCATTACACTGACCCCACCGAGCAGTTTTTTGCAGGTATTTGGCAAAGCAGTGTGGGTGCAAAAACGGTTAATTACACTGAAGAGGAAGTCTGCGTTATATTAGAGGGTCGCGTTCGACTGACCGATTTAAATGGCAATGCTAAAGAGTTCGGCGCTGGGAGTATGTTTGCTCTACCCGCTGATTTTAAAGGTACATGGGAAACATTAGCGCCTGTAAAAAAAGTCTATGTCATTTGGCAAGCCAAATAGTTTTCTAGCTATTTCGATCCGCTTTATTTAACAGCCAATTAAAAACCTCATTTGCCACTGGGGTGCGTGGTGCTAAACGTGAACGCATTAGCCATAACCTTGGCAACGACTTTGTTGGTATTTGCGTCAACACTTTTACCTTTCCTTCTTTAACCGCTTGGTTTGCAAGCGCACTTGATATAAAGCCAATACCTAACTCATATATCACAGCTTCAAGCAAAATTCGGCTATCTTCTATTGTTGCGCCGCGCGTGAGTTGCAAATTATTTAACTCGTCACTAGACAATCGACCGCCCCAAGCAGGCTCGCTTTCAAGCAACAATATGGGAGCTTTTTCTAATAGCTTAGGATAAGGTAATCTACTGATGCGTTGTGCGGTTTGTACGCCACAAATGGCAATCGATGAATCTTCTAATAGGGTCGCGCATTCCACATCATCAGTATGAATTGGTCTTCTAGAAATAATCAAATCCACATCAATACGGTCAATCTCGCGCACTTCTTTCTCCGTCATAATCCAAACCTCAATCGCTGGATACATGAGTTTTAATTTTCCTAGACGTGGCATTAACCAACCTTGCGCAAAGTCTGGTGGGCAAGCTATTAGCACCGAATCGCTATTTTTGTAAGGCTCAATGCGACCAATACCTGTTGATAATCTCGACAAAGTTTCGTGCACAGTTTCATACAATAATTCGCCTGCCGCAGTAAGTGTGACACCTTTACCATTTCGAAAAAATAAGCTCTGGCCTAATAGCTCTTCTAGCTTTAACAATTGCTGGCTAATGGCAGACTGCGTGAGCGACAACTCTTCGGAAGCCTTAGAAAAGCTGCCTAACCTAGCAGCAGCATCAAAAGTAACAAGGTGTTTAAATGGTGGTAATGGTTTGCTCATGGTATTAATATAATTAATATCTAGGCTAGTATAACTAATTGCATTCCTGATGTAAAACTGCCAATATAAACGCATCAATTAAGGAGACTATTTTGGCTAACTCTGATGCATTTGGTGATAATGCTATTACCCGTAAAAACCTAAAAGGTTATGACCGCGAAAATACTTATGCTGGCGTTTTATCGTTTATGCGTAGGCAATACACCAAAAATTTAGAAGGCGCTGATGTTGTGGTTTCAGGTATTCCGCTCGATATTGCCACCACCTTTCGCAGTGGTGCGCGCATGGGTCCTGCGGCAGTGCGTGCTGCATCAGTGCAAATGAACGAGCTGATACACCCATGGGGCTTTGGGCCTTGCGACAGATTAGCTGTGATTGATTATGGGGATTGTTTCTTAGATTCGCACAATCCACTCACCGTGTTTTCATCTATCTACGAGCATGCAAAAACGATATTAAAATCTAAGGCCAAAATGCTCACTTTGGGTGGCGATCATTACATCACATACCCACTATTAAAAGCACATGCGGAGAAGTTTGGCGCGCCATTATCGATTATTCACTTTGACGCGCACTGCGACACATGGGCAGACGATGAACCAAACTCTCTTAATCACGGCAGCATGTTTTACAAAGCCATTAAAGATGGCCTGATAGACCCAGCAAGCTCTGTGCAAATTGGTATTAGAACGTGGAACGAAGACTTTATGGGCGTGAATGTACTTGGCGCAGATTGGGTGCACGAGCATGGCATATCCGCTGTAGTAAAAAAAGTACATGAAATTGTCGGCAAGCGTAATGTTTATGTGACGTTTGATATTGATTGCCTAGACCCAGCTTTTGCGCCAGGTACTGGCACACCTGTAGCTGGCGGCTTAAGCTCTGCGCAAGCATTGGCGATTTTACGTAAGTTCGTGGGGCTTAATATCATCGGTATGGATGTGGTAGAAGTCGCCCCTGCTTACGACCACAGCGAGATTACCGCTTTAAGCGCGGCGCAAATCGCAGCCGAAATGCTGTGCGTGATTAGCGCACTGCAAACATAATTTTTATTATCTAAAAAGGAACTCAAATGATGTTGAATCAGTGGCGTTACCGTTTTATATCAACAGTTATTATTGGCTTAGCATCTGCTACCGCTTTTGCTGCACCAGAAAAAGTGCTCAACATTAACAACTGGGCTGAATACATCGGTGAAAACACCGTTAAAAACTTTGAAAAAGAAACAGGTATTAAAGTACGTTACGATAACTTTGACTCTAACGAAGTGCTACTGGCTAAAGTGATTGCTGGCAAAACGGGTTATGACGTTATTGTGCCCTCATCTGACTTTGGCCGCATTATGATCGATGGCGGAAAAGTACAAAAAATCGACCGTAAAAAACTCACTAATTGGGGTAATTTAAACCCATCGGTGATGAAGCAGATGGAAAAGCTAGACCCAGGTAATCAATATATGGTGCCATGGTTAGGTGGCACTGTAAGCGTGGGTTATAACGTAGATAAAGTGAAAACTGCTCTTGGCGCTGAGCCGATTCCTGCAAATCCGTTTGAGTTGGTGTTTAACCCCAAATATACTGCTAAGCTTAAAAAATGTGGCATTGCCATGTTAGATAGCGCCAGTGATGTGTTCCCATCTGCGCTCATTTACTTAGGCAAGCCAGCATTTAGTAGCAAAGCGGCAGATTATAAAGTGGCCGCAGACATGTTGCAAAAGGTGCGTAAAGATATCAAGCTTTTCACTTATAACGGTCATATTACTGATTTAGCTGTGGGCAATATTTGCGTGGCATTGGGTTATGGCAGCGATTTTAATAACGCGGCTTTTCAAGCCAAAGAAGCTAAAAACGGCATCCGTATAGAAGCACCATTGCCACCAAATGGCATGCAATTTGGCTTTGAATCGATGATGATTCCTGTTGATGCGCCACACCGTGAAAATGCATTAATATGGATGAATTATATTTTGCGCCCAGAAGTGCAGGCAGAAATTACCAACTACACCATGTTCACCAGCCCTAACTTGGCTGCGCGTAAATATATAGACCATGATGTGCTTGCTAATAAAATCGCATTTCCGCCAGATGCATACTTAAGCAGCAAGGCGCAATTTTACCAAGTTCGCAGCAATGCCATACGTAGAGTCATGACTAGGTCATTTACCAAGTTAAAATCAGGGCTTTAATTTCAACAGTCAGTCCGTAAAAAAGCCCACGATTAAGCTCGTGGGCTTTTTAATTTCAGAAAAACATACTCTAGAAGCCTCAGGGATACTGCTTTGCAGGGCAAGTTTTATAGCGCTATATTCTGCCCAAATCCTCAATCGCATCCACTACCATGCCTGTGCCGACAGCTATCAAAAGAATATCTGCTGCAACCCTAACATACTTATGCCCCGCTGGTGGCGCGCCTATTTCCACGATGATTCTTGGCGGTAAATCGTGGTAAACCACTTCTCTAGGAAGCGGATAACCTTTTTTCCATTTTTTAGCCTGACCTGGCGGCATACAGCCGTTATGCTTTTTACGCAAACCTGGTGGGCAGCGACCTTTGCTCTCACGTTCCTCGTAGTAATCACGAATAACTACGCGTTCATGATCGCCAAAATGCACACTCACATTGACATTAGTATCATCGTAATGACGTTCATCATCATGGCGCTCGTATTTATCATGGTGCTTTTTGTGTTTTTTACCGCCATCGTCAGCCCATGCAGGCGCAGATAGCAGCATTCCAGCAAGTAAAAGTGCTGAAAACCCAGTACCGCTCAACATTGCTTTATTCATGCTTATCTCCCATCCGTTAAGAATTAAAATTTTAATTAATATAGTATATTCGCTTAAAAAGCATATTGCCATTTCAAGTAACGACAACAGTCAGTTTAGGTTTACTTTATGCGAGTGAGTGGTAATTTTCAATTTAAAATTTAATGCCCTACAACCCTTATGGATATTGGCTCGCAGAGCGCTTATTTAGATTATTCTGTTCTATTAAATTTCCTATTAAGCTAGCGAAACAATCGCTTCAATTTCCACCAGCACATCGCGCGGCAGCTTGGCGACTTGCACGGTAGAACGCGCTGGCGTGTGGCTGCCAAAGGTGTCGCCATACACTTTATTCATAGCAACAAAGTCTTCCAGATTTTTTAAAAATACGGTGGTTTTAATCACTTTGTTTAAAGTTGCGCCTGCGGCTTCAATCACCGCTTTTAAGTTCGCCAACACTTGTGTAGTTTGCGCGGTAATGTCGCCTTCCAATAGTGTGCCGTCTGCGCGCAGCGGAATTTGCCCTGAAGTGAATAATAAATCGCCGACTTGCATGGCTTGTGAATAGGGGCCAATGGCTGCCGGTGCGTTGGACGTTTGGATGACTTTCATGAGACTGCCTTTTTAGTTAGTTATCTGTATAGCGAAATTGTACGCGTTTCACGTTACAAAATAGCTCATATGCAATAGTACCTGCGGCCTTGGCGACATCGTTTGCCAATATGGTATCGCCCCAAAGCTCAACGTGTGAGCCAATTTTAGCAGTTGGAATATTAGTTAAATCCACGAACAGCATATCCATAGATACACGTCCAATCAGCTTGGTCATCTGGCCATCAACCGCAGCAGGGGCGGCATTACTAGCGCTTCTTGGGTAGCCATCTGCATAGCCGCAAGCAACCACCCCGACTATTGTTTCGCTCTCTGCAGTGAAGAGACTGCCATAACCGATGGATTCCCCTGGTCGTATATGACGAATAGAGATGATTTGCGAAGTGAGCTGCATCACCGCGCGTAGCGACGTTTTCATGTCATAAAGCGGATCTGCGCCGTACAACATAATGCCAGGTCGTGACCAATTAGTTTGCGCAATCGGCCAACCCAAAATAGCAGCAGAATTCGCCAAACTAAACTCTGCCTTATACGCTTTAGAATTTAAGCCCGCAACCGTATTTTTAAACACATCAACTTGTTCTGCGGTGTGCTGTGAGTTGACATTATCTGCGTTGGCAAAATGCGACATCAACACGATTTTTTCTACATTGACATGCTTGCATAAGGGCATAAAAGATTGTGAATACTCAGTAGGCGACAAACCAACACGGTGCATGCCACTATCCATTTTTAGCCAAACTTGTAGCGGTTTTGCAAGTTTAGCGCTAAGTAAAATTTCAATTTGCCACTGTGCATGTACTACCAACCATAAATCATTCGCGACTATTTCTGACAATTCAGCGGATTCAAAAAAACCTTCGAGCAATAAAACTGGAGCCTTAATGCCTGCTTTTCTAAGCTCTATTGCCTCTTCTAAACAGGCAACCGCAAAACCATCTGCTTCATTTTCAATCGCTTTGGCACATTGCACCGCGCCGTGGCCATAGGCATTGGCCTTAATCACTGCTAATGCTTTGCCACCGTGCATAGCTTTTGCAACGCGGTAGTTGTGGCGAAACGCATCTAGGCGAATGTGGGCGACGGCAGGACGTGTCATGGTGTTAGAAAGCCATAGTTTTAAAAGTATATATTTTGTCAGAAATAAATATTTTTACATAATGCCTGTAAGCCTTATGGATATTGCCTTGCAGGGTATTGCTTTTCGATTTTTTAATCACGTTTAATTGTACCGCGTAATCGCAAAATCGTCACTTTGAATCGCAGGCTTTTGTTTAGCGAGCAAGTCCGCCAGCACTTGCGCGGAGCCACACGCCATGGTCCATCCTAAAGTTCCGTGGCCAGTGTTGAGCCAAACGTTGTTATACATTTCAGATGCTTTGCCGATGATAGGTGTGCCATCTGGAGTCATCGGGCGTAGCCCAGTCCAGAACAGCGATTTCGATACGTCGCCGCCATTAGGGAACAGACTCCCAAGCACCATTTCAAGTGTTTCGCGACGACGCGGATTGAGACTTAAATCAAAACCTGCTAGCTCGGCCATACCGCCGACACGAATTCGGTCATCAAAACGCGTAATCGCGACTTTGTAAGTTTCGTCCATTACCGTAGAAACTGGTGCCATAGCTGCGTTGACGACGGGTACGGTGAGCGAGTAACCTTTCACTGGATACACAGGAATTGCGATACCCAAACCTTGCATTAGCGCGCGTGTATAGCTACCCAGCGCGACCACATATTGATCCGCTTGCAGTACTTCTCGGGTATTTTCTGCGTTAATCTCTACACCAGAAAGTTTGCCATTTTCAATTAACAAACTTTCTATTTGCACATCTTGGCGAAAGTTCACGCCAAGCTTTTGCGCTTCCAAAGCCAAATTTTTCGTGAATAATTGGCAATCGCCCGTTTCATCGTGCGGCAAACGCAAGCCGCCTAAAAGATTATCTTTAACTAGCGCCAAAGCCGGCTCTATACGGGCGCAGCCATCGGGATCCAAATGCTCAAATGGAACGCCAAGACGCGATAACACCTTGATATCTTTCGCTTCCGCATCCAATTGTTTTTGTGTGCGGAAGACTTGTAAAGTACCTTGCGTGCGGCCTTCGTAAGCGATATTTGTTTCGCTACGCAATTCACCCATGCAGTCGCGACTATATTCCGCCAGCCGCACCATGCGCTCTTTGTTGATGTCGTAACGACTGGCAGTACAATTACGCAATAATTTTAACGTCCAATGCAATTGCCAAACTGTGAAATCTGCTTTCAGCGCGAGTGGCGCATGGCGCTGAAACAACCACTTTAGCGCCTTTATCGGCACGCCAGGCGCGGCCCATGGCGCAGAATACCCCGGTGAAATTTGCCCCGCATTGGCAAAACTGGTCTCTAAGCCCACAGTGGGCTGACGGTCAATCACCGTCACATCAAAACCTTTTTTCGCGAGATAATAAGCGCTCGTTACACCAATTACGCCTGAGCCCAACACAAGCACTTTCATTTTAAAAACCTTTTTAATTTAAAATATTCATTGTATTGAAGTTTACATTACTAGATAACTAAATTTTGTATAGATATATTATAAATAAACTTTTTATAAAATTTTAGTAGTAACATTATCTAAATACTTAGCTGAAAATAGTTTTTATTAAAACCAAGGAAAATTATGCGAATTCGTACCCATGCCGTGCGCGAACTAGACCGTATCGACTTAAAGATATTGACGGTGTTGCAGGTCGACGCGCGCATCCCAATTACTGAGCTGGCCGAGCGCGTGGGCTTGTCTGTCACGCCTTGTAGCGAGCGGGTCAAAAATCTGGAGAAAGAAGGCGTTATTCTTGGTTACTACGCTCGTCTAGACCCGCATGCGCTTGACTTAGGCTTGTTGGTATTTGTTGAACTGAAGCTTTCCACCAAGTCTGGTGCGATTTTTAGTAAATTTAAACAAGAGATTCTTAAGTTGCCCAGCGTTTTGGAATGTCATCTAGTATCGGGCGATTTCGATTATTTAATTAAAGCGCGCATCTCCCAAATGACAGACTATCGCACTTTACTAGGCGATATATTACTGACATTACCTGGCGCACAGGAATCTCGCAGCTATATCGTAATGGAGGAAGTGAAAGAGGGTTTTGCACTGGACTTAAAGGAAGTTGCGCCTTAAATCAAAGTTGTATTGTTGCTTTTGCCATATTAATTATTACTAAATAGCATTTTTTGCTATTATTCAGAAAAACTGAATTAAATGGCTTAGTCATGCCATTGCCTAATGCTCCTAGCCACCATAAACTGCATTCACTTTTTGATAAAGTTAGGAAACGACATCATGAATGCACCATTATCATTTAAGCATTTAAACGAAAAACATTTGCGCAAAGGCAAGGGGTATGTCATTCAACCGCATCCTACGCTCGCACGTTTGTACCATATTGAGTTAGATACTGGCATTGTTCGCAAATTTTTAGACAATACAAGCCATATAGACAGCCAAAACCTAGAATATACACCAATGATGCGTTTTATTATCGCAAAAACACTGCTAGATTGTTTAGATGCAGATTTTCAAGCCAGTGTACGTGCCATTTTAAAGGATCGCCTAACAGGTGGATTTACTATTGGAGTGCAAGGTGAAACAGCCGTTGCAGAAGACTATGTGAAAATAAGTACAGCTATAAGCCACTTGGTTGGTCCGACCAACTTTGACTCGATGAGCGGCACCTACTATGCACGCTTTGTGGTGCAAGATACCGACAATAGTGATTCTTACTTAAGACAGGCCTATCGCCTATTTACCTTGCATACTGATGGTACGTTTGTTGATGAACTGACTGATTGGTTGTTAATGATGAAGTTTGACGAAAAAAACGCTATAGGCGGTGAATCGCGCTTGCTACATTTAGATGATTGGGAAGAACTAGAAAAATATTCACAGCACTACTTGGCAAGTTATGAGTTCACTTATAAATCACCAGCTTCTAAAAATGTTGGGCAAACTATTAACCGCCGCACTTTCTTTCTAGAGAACGATAAGCCCTGCGTATGCTTTATTGATCAGTTTGTTTGCCCAGAAACAATTGAACATTCAGTATGGTTAAAAGAGATGTCAGACTCGATGGAAAACTCTGTAGGCACCAAATTGTTACCACTGCCAACTGGACAAATGATTATGCTTAACAACTTATTTTGGCTGCATGGTCGTGCGGCGTTTGAAAAGCATCCGCAGTTACATCGCGAACTACTGCGCCAACGCGGTACTTTTTCAACAATTTAATTTAGCTCAACACTCTGAGATAGAACAATTGACACAGTTATACGATTTTGTAGTGATTGGTGGTGGTATCGTCGGGCTTTCTGCAGCGCGTGAGATTTTAATTAAATATCCTAGCGCTAGTTTAGTATTATTAGAAAAAGAAAAGAAACTTTCTACCCATCAAACAGGGCATAACAGCGGCGTCATTCATTCTGGCATTTATTACAAGCCAGGTAGTTTCAAAGCAAAGTTTTCCCGTGCAGGTAATCAATCGATGCTGGCGTTTTGTCAACAGCATGGTATAGCGCATGATATATGCGGCAAAGTTATTGTCGCCACCAAGCCAGAAGAGTTAACGCAGCTAGAAAACCTACATCAACGCGGCGTACAAAACCAATTAAATATTAAGCACATTAGCAAGGCAGAGTTAAACGAGATTGAACCGCATGTAGCGGGTTTATCTGCGATAAAAGTCTCAGCTGCAGGCATCGTTAACTATAGCGAAGTGTGCGAAAAGCTTGCACAATTACTCACAGCGCTTGGCGGCGAAGTAAAAATGGATCACAAAGTAAGTGCCATTAAAGAACCTAGAGACCGCGTAATTGTTGAAACTAATCAAGGCGCTATTGAAGCGAAGTACTTAATTAACTGTGCTGGTCTTTATAGCGACCGCGTAGCCAACATGGGGGACGCGAAAACTGATGTTAAAATCATCCCTTTTAGAGGTGAGTATTTTGAGCTTAAAGCCGATAAGCGGTATTTGGTTAAACACCTTATTTATCCAGTACCCAACCCAAACTTTCCATTTTTAGGCGTGCACTTTACGCGCATGATTGGCGGCCATGTTGAGGCTGGACCTAATGCTGTGCTGGCATTGGCTAGAGAAGGCTATAAAAAAACTGATGTGGATTTGCGCGACCTGATGGAAGTATTATGCTATCGCGGCTTTTGGACATTGAGTGCTAGATACTGGAAAGAAGGTTATGAAGAAATAGTGCGCTCGTGGAGCAAGGCGGCGTTTGTGCATAGTTTGCAAACACTGATACCCGAAATAACAGCTGATGACCTTATACCTGCCGAAGCAGGTATTCGCGCGCAAGGTTTAAAACCCAATGGTGATTTAGTCGATGACTTTCATATTGTGCAAAATAAGCGTGCGCTACATGTGTGCAATGCGCCATCACCTGCCGCCACAGCATCGATTGAAATTGGCAGGCACATTGCTAACAAAATCAATCTAACTTGATGAGTGGCTTAAGCACACACATGATTAATTTGATGACTGAAAACCAATAATGGAAATACGCACGCTAAAATACTTTGTAAAACTAGCCGAACATTTACACTTTTCTCGTGCATCCGAGGTCTTAGACATTGCGCCATCGGCGCTTAGTATGCAACTGCAGAGTTTAGAAAAAGAACTGGGAGTAAAGTTAGTCGCAAGAACCAAACGTTCTGTATCCCTGACCAGCGCAGGTGAACTGTTTTTAGTGGAAGCAAAGGCAACACTTTACCAAGCCGAGCAAGCCATGTTGATAGCCAAGCGGGCTGGGCGTGGCGAAGTTGGTAAATTAGAAGTTGGCTTTGTGATATCTGCCGCTTGTTCTGGGATTTTACAAAAAATATTGTCGGGTTATCGGCTTCAATACCCAGGAGTGCAAGTAAATTTGCAATCGCTAGAAAGCCCTTTACAAATTCAGCTGCTTGAAAAAGGTAAGCTCGATGCTTGTATTGTACGTAATTTATATGGAGAGCCTAGCCTGTTCGATCATGTCATGCTGCTTAATGAACCGATTGTAGCCGCCCTACCTAGCACCCACCACTTAGCCAGCAAACCTATCCTAGAAGCAATAGACTTGGCACTAGAAGCATTCATTGCCCCGCAATTTGAGCGTGATTTTGGTTTTAATCAGCACATTTTGGCAATTGGTAAAAAGGCGGGGTTCACGCCTCGCTTTAACCAACGCACCAAAGACTTTATGACTACTCTAGCCTTAGTTACGAGTGGTTTCGGGGTAGCTGCAGTGCCGCTATCAGTTTCTGCGCTTCCTATTCCTGGTATTACATTTAAGCCATTTTCTGATGTCACCGAACGTTCAGAACTAATCATGCTTTTCCGTCGCCATGACCCTGCCCCTGCTGTCATGCATTTAAGAGAATTAGCTAATACCATGACTAGTCATAGTAGCACCTAACACCCATGATGCTACTAGATGGCTTAACGCTCTACACCTTAATCTTTTTAATCATCATGGCTTTTATAGCTGGTTTAATTGATGCAGCAGTAGGAGGAGGTGGGTTGATACAAGTTCCCGCCTTATTTAGCACTCTCACCACCACTGCACCTGCCGCCCTATTAGGTACCAATAAGTTCTCCTCCTTATTTGGTACCGCTTCTGCCGCCTGGCGTTATTCGCATCAAGTAAAAATTCCTTGGCGTACTGCCGCACCTGCCGCTTTGTCTGCTTTTGCCGGCTCTTGGTTTGGTGCGCGAATAACCAGCCTATTGCCATTAGAATGGATGCGGCCAATTGTTTTGTTGTTGTTAATAGCTATTACCATCTACACCTTTCAACGCCATGAGTTAGGCTCAACCCATTCGCCACGCTGGCAAGGAAAAACTCAGCTTTTGTTCGCACTACTGGGTGGCGCATGCATAGGTTTTTATGATGGATTTTTTGGTCCAGGTACTGGTATGTTTTTATTGTTTATGTGGGTACGCATATTTGGTTTCGATTTTTTACATGCCACCGCGACTACCAAAGTAGTGAACGCATCTACAAACGCAGCTGCATTAGGCTATTTTGTGCCTAATGGATATATTTTATGGGGGTATGCAATTCCAATGGCTTTCGCCAATATCATCGGTGCGCAAATTGGCTCACAACTGGCAATGAAGCATGGCACGGCATTTATCCGCAAATTATTTCTGGTTTTAGCTTGTGTATTAATTGCCAAAATGGCTTGGCAGATCGTTCCTCATGACTAACTAAAGCCATGATTTTACAGATTTAGTATGCTCCGAAAGGATATTAAAGCGAACTTAATTGGCTCTATAGCAATATTCGGAATGGTTCTTGTTACATATCCAATTTAAGAAAACAATGCTATTGTAATCAGTGTAATTTTGCTTTAGTTTTACTCGATTAATTTTTAATACATTGCAACGTTTTTAAGGAGATTAAAAATGATTTCTATACGCATTAAGCAAGTTTTAATGACAGGACTGACAGTTGGTTTAGCTGTAAGCATGATGAATGCTAATGCAGATCATATGACTAAAGTTGGTGCAGGTGAAGGTAAGCTAGACATTATCGCTTGGCCCGGCTACCTTGAAAATGGTGCAACAGATAAAAGTTACGACTGGGTGACTGGCTTTGAAAAAGCAACTGGCTGCAAAGTGAATGTGAAAACTGCCGGCACATCAGATGAAATGGTCTCGCTGATGAATAAAGGTGGTTATGATTTAGTGACAGCTTCAGGTGATGCAAGTTTGCGTCTAGTCGCAGGTAAAAAAGTTCAGCATATTAATACTGCGCTCATCCCATCTTGGGGCACCATTGACTCACGTTTACAAGATGCGCCTTGGCACACCGTAGGTGACAAGCACTATGGTGTACCCTACCAGTGGGGGCCAAATGTGCTGATGTATAACACCACTGTTTTCAAAACTGCGCCAACCAGTTGGGCCACTGTTTTTGAGGCGCAAAATTTACCTGATGGCAAACCGAATAAAGGCCGCATACAAGCTTACGATGGTCCAATTTACATCGCGGATGCAGCACTTTACTTGATGAAAAAAGACCCCGCATTGGGCATAAAAGATCCCTATGAACTCAATGAAAAACAATATGCAGCGGTGTTAAAGCTTTTGCGTCAGCAAAAAACTTTAACGCATAGATATTGGCATGACGTGACTGTGCAAATGACCGACTTCAAAAAAGAAGGCGTCGTTGCTTCTGGCGCTTGGCCCTATCAAGTAAACGCACTACAAACTGAAAAACAACCGATTGCCTCGGTGATTCCAAGCGAAGGTGCAACAGGCTGGGCAGATACGACGATGTTGGCCACAAAAGCAAAGCACCCTAATTGTGCGTATCAATGGATGGAACATTCACTAAATCCAAGTCTGCAATCTGGCTTGGCTGAATGGTTTGGCTCTAACCCCGCAGTACCAACTGCCTGCAAAACCAAAGCGCCTGGTGGCAGCGATTTCTGTGCTGGAAACGGCTTTGAGCGCTTTACCGAAATTAAATTCTGGAAAACGCCGCAAGCTAAATGTAGCTTAAAAGAAGGTTGTGTGCCATATAGCCGTTGGACGAAGGATTACATCTCCATTATGGGTGGCCGATAGTTGTAAGGCATGGTTGCTGCTGTTGAGTTCTCGGCTATCAGCCGCCACTACGGGGCTGACGATAAAGTAGTCAAAGCGGTTGACGACGTTACAATCTCTGTCGCAGAGGGTGAGTTTTTTTCGATGCTCGGCCCCAGCGGCTCGGGGAAAACTACGTGTTTGCGCTTGATTGCTGGCTTTGAGCAACCAAGCCATGGCAGCATCAAAATTTTTGGTAAGGAAGCCGCAGGCAGACCACCGTACGAACGTGAAGTGAATACGGTGTTTCAAGACTACGCACTGTTTCCGCACATGAACGTGCTGGATAATGTGGCCTATGGTTTAAGCGTAAAAGGCGTTGCAAAGTCAGAAAGTTACAAGCGTGCCGAGCATGCTTTATCGCAGGTGGCGTTGGCGGAATATGGCAAACGCAAACCTGGCGAACTCTCTGGTGGGCAACGCCAGCGCGTGGCTTTAGCAAGAGCATTAGTGAATGAGCCACGTGTATTGCTGCTCGATGAACCGCTCGGCGCGCTGGATTTAAAACTGCGCGAGCAAATGCAGTCTGAGCTTAAAACACTGCACAAAAAACTCGGCATTACCTTTATTTACGTGACACATGATCAAGGTGAGGCGCTTTCAATGTCGGATCGCGTGGCCGTGTTTAACCGTGGCAAAATCGAGCAAGTGGATTCACCGCGTAATCTTTACATGCAGCCCAAAACCAGCTTTGTGGCAGATTTTGTTGGCACTTCTAACATTATTGGCAGCGAGTTAGCACAACAAGTTACAGGCAACAATCAATCTTTTTCAATTCGCCCGGAACACATTAATATTCACACCAATCAAAAAAATGTAATGAAAATTGTAGGCGAAGTGGTGGATGTTCAATATCACGGCGCTACTAGCAAAGTTGAAGTTAAAGTCAATAATCATGTGCTTTCTACGATACTTTCCAACGCCGAAAATACTGAGACACAATTACCAAAAATTGGCCAAAGCCTTACACTGTGCTGGCCAAAAAGTCGCATGATGATGCTAGTGCGTTGAAGATGCTCGTATGTTCACTTACATTTGCTTAGGAACTAACGATATTAGCCATGCTGCACAATTTTACGACGCAACGCTTGGTACGCTTGGCATTCAGCGTTGCGATGTGCGTGAGGAATCAGACTGGGATGGTTGGATAGGCTGGGGAATATATGAAAACCATGGTGCAAGCGAGGTTGCGCTATGGTTATGTGAGCCATTCGACGGAAGCCCAGCTGCCGTTGGCAACGGCACTATGGTTGCGTTGCAAGCCAAATCTTGGCAAGAAGTCAATGCTTTTCATGCGGCCGCAATTGCCACTGGCGGCCAATCCGAAGGCGAGCCTGGACTTCGCCCTCAATACAATGCGGATTTTTACGCGGCCTATGTGCGCGACCCAGATGGCAACAAACTCGCTGCTGTGTGCCGTGGTTTCACCCAAGCTATCGCAAAATGACGTTGCAATTTAGTCGAGTTTTTGCCAACACGCTTTATCGCAAAAATAATCTCTTTCTTTTTCTGCTACTCACCCCGCCGCTATTGTGGTTTGGCGTGGTTTACTTGGGTTCATTATTCGCGCTACTTTGGCAAAGTTTTTACACGTTTGATAGCTTCAGCATGTCAGTCACCAATGATTTAACGCTCGAAAATTACCGCGCTTTATTCGATGCTACCAATCTCGATATTATCCTGCGCACAGTCGGCATGGCGATTGCCGTCACAATCGCTTGCGCGGTCATCGCTTTCCCCATTGCTTATTACATGACACGCTACGGCAGCCCCGCAGAGAAAGGTTTTTTCTACATCGCGGTGATGTTGCCCATGTGGGCGAGCTATATTGTGAAGACTTACGCCTGGACGGTCATTTTATCGCAAGAAGGGATTTTATATTGGTGTTTCAATCATTTAAGTTTAACGGGTGCGCTTCAATCTTTGCTACAACTGCCTGTCATCGGCGGCAATACCTTGGCCACTTCCAACCTCGGACGCTTTACGGTGTTCACTTATATTTGGCTACCATTTATGATTTTACCGATTCAAGCCGCGCTGGAACGCGTACCAGCCAATTTACTGCAAGCATCAAGCGATTTGGGCGCAAAGCCCGCGCAAACCTTCCGCAAAATTTTATTACCGCTGGTTTTCCCTGGTGTTGTTGCGGGTTCAATTTTTACCTTTTCACTGACTTTAGGTGACTACATTATTCCGCAACTAATTGGCCCAAGCGGCTTATATATTGGGACGATGGTTTACACGATGCAAGGCTCCATCGGCAATATGCCGCTGGCGGCCGCGTTTACCGTGGTGCCAATTGTACTAATTTTTATTTATCTGTCGCTCGCTAGAAAAGCTGGGGCTTTCGATGCACTCTGACAAATCCCCAATATGGCTGAAAACCCTTGCCTATAGCGGCCTGGTGTTTTTGCATTTTCCCATCGCCGTCATTTTAATCAACGCGTTTGTGGCACATGATGGCAACCAAACTTACTTTACGCTCAAGTGGTTTAGCGCAGCGTTTGCGCGCGAAGATGTGATAAGCGCCATTTTACTCTCACTCAAAGTGGCCACAGTAGCAACATTTCTCGCGCTCATCATGGGCACCATGGCCGCCGCCGCGCTGTATAGACGAAACTTTTTTGGCAAAGAAGCGATTACCACCATGTTGATTTTACCGATTGCCCTGCCCGGTATTATCACGGGCATTGCGCTGCTTTCCGCCATGAATATACTCGACATTGAGCCTGGTTTTTGGACCATCGTGGTGAGCCACGCCACCTTTTGCGT
>JANMYB010000079.1:0-33834 GCA_031381645.1 Methylotenera sp. | reverse complement strand
ATCCACATATTCACAACCGCCATAAAAACGCTTGCCTGGGTAACCTTCGGCATATTTATTGGTCAGCTGCGAGCCTTGCGCCTCCATCACCGCAGGGCTGGTGTAATTTTCTGAGGCGATCAACTCAATGTGTTGATGTTGACGCACCACTTCTGCATCAATCATTTTTGCGAGTGCGGGATCGGCGGCATGTAGCTTATTTGACGTACTAAACATAGCGGGGGACTTTCCAATAAAAGTGTTGTAATTGGCAATACTTTTGAAGTAGTAAACAGCGTAATAAGGCGCTATTTTATCATGTCGAATTGCATATTTAACCTTACATGCGACAAATAGCTGCCTAAAATAGACAATTGAATAGTGCCTACTAAAACTTTAGTCAATTTGCACTAAATTGGTTCATATCGCACAACTTGCTTGCACACAACACTCAAATATTTTAATTTTAAAATTAAGCTATTGTTTTTATTGGATTAAATATTTGGCATGTAATTTGCTGATATTTAACTAGCGTATTTTCTCCAAAGTCGCTTCCCTCTAACCCAGCCTCGCGCTGGGTTTTTTTTCTCGTCTTTCCATATGCACGTTCATCTAAGTCTTAGCTCGCGTTATAATGAGTTCTTAATGTTGTAAAGAGTCATCAAATGAAGTGGACTGATAGCCAGAGAATTGCAGAAGAGTTGTTTGACAAGCACCCTGAGATTGACCCAAGCACCGTACGCTTTACCGACCTAATGGCTTGGGTGTTGGCACTAGAGGGGTTTAATGATGTGTCTGAGCATTGCGGTGAGAAAATATTAGAGGCGATTCAGCTCGCTTGGATTGAAGAAGCCAACTGAGATGGAAGTTAGCTAAGTATGTTTGAAGCGCTGTTTTTACTCTTTATTAAGCATTTTATTTGCGATTTCCCGCTGCAAGCCAACCCGTGGATGTACCGCAACAAAGGCACTTACCTGCACATGGGCGGCATTGCGCATGCGGGCATACACGCGCTTGGCACGTTGCTGGTGCTGGCACCGTTTATCGGTAGCTTATCTGTGATGTATGCGGCGATTGACATGCTGGTGCATTACCATATTGATTGGGCAAAAATGAATATAAGTAAGCGTTATGACTTACAACCTAATAACAGCGAGCGCTTTTGGATTTTACTCGGTTTCGATCAATTACTGCATCACATCACTTATTTCGTGATTATTTACTATGCTTTTAATTTAAGTCTCTATTAACTTAACTCTCATTTAAATTGCGCTTATTTTAACCATGCAACCTACACCAACTGATTTAAACCCAATCACCATTCAATCAGCACTAGCCCCAAGAAGCATCTTCAAAGCCTACGATATTCGCGGCATTGTTGGGAAAACCCTAACACCTGCCATTGTTGAGGCGATTGGGCACGCACTTGGAAGCGAGGCGAGGCAACGCACGCAAACAGAAATCTGCATTGGCTACGATGGTCGTTTATCTGGTCCAGAGCTGGCAGATGCACTATCTGAAGGTATACGCAAAGCGGGTGTCAATGTGGTGAATTTGGGTATGGTCGCCACACCCATGGTATATTTTGCGGCGCATCATTTGGGAAACAACTGCGGGGTGATGGTCACTGGCAGTCACAATCCACCAGATTACAACGGCCTAAAAATGGTACTGGCGGGTGAGACTTTATCTAACGAGAGCATTCAACGCTTGCGTCATCGCATCGAGTACAACCGATTTTCTTATGGCGACGGCCTTGAGCGCAGTTACGATATCGCACCGCATTACATCGCCAAAATTCAAGCAGATATTAACTTGTCACGACCACTACAAGTGACCGTAGATTGTGGCAATGGCGTGGCTGGTGCATTTGCCAAACGACTCTACAACGCGATTGGTTGCCGCGTGGATGAGCTGTTTTGCGAGGTGGATGGTAATTTCCCAAATCATCATCCTGACCCATCTGTGCCTGAAAATTTAACTGATTTAATCGAAGCACTAAAAAGCACGCGCTCAGAATTAGGTTTAGCATTTGACGGCGATGGTGACAGACTGGGTGTGGTGACCAAAGAAGGCAACATCATTTATCCTGATCGCCAATTGCTACTATTCGCGCAAGATGTACTAAGCCGCAACGCAGGTGCCAATATCATTTTTGATGTGAAATCTACTCGCAATCTTGCGCCGTGGATACGCGAACTAGGTGGCAACCCAATTATGTGGAAAACTGGGCACAGTTTAGTAAAAGCTAAAATTAAAGAGACCAATGCCGCGTTAGCGGGCGAAATGAGCGGTCACGTGTTTTTTAATGATAACGATTTAGCTGGGAAGAAGCGCTGGTATGGTTTTGACGATGGTTTATATGCAGGTGCGCGACTGCTAGAAATTTTAAGCAATTTCGCTAATCCGTCTGAAGTGTTAAACAACCTACCCGATAGCACCAGCACGCCTGAACAGCATATTCAAATGCAAGAAGGCGAGCCGCACCAACTCATTGCCGAACTGCAAAAAACGGCGACTTTTGAAGGCTCTACTGAAATCATCACTATTGATGGCTTACGTGTTGAATATGCTGACGGTTTTGGTTTGATGCGCCCATCGAACACCACCCCGGTGATTGTACTACGCTTCGAGGCCAATAATGAAGCGGCTTTGCAACGCATTCAAGCGCAGTTTCGCGATGTGATTTGGCGCGTAGCGCCACATTTGGCACTACCTTTCTAAAATACCCAATGTCACGCAACAATATTATTTTCGCCGCCGTCTGGCTCGCTTTAGCGTTTGGTATGTATGTGCTCGTCGATAATATCCAAAACCCAAATAAAGCATTTCGCTTAGGCAACGATGCGAACAGCGTCACGCTCAAACGTGGCTTAGATGGACACTATCGCGCAGAAGCACTCATCAATAATCAACAAGTGGATGTGCTGGTAGATACGGGCGCAACGGGTGTGGCGATTTCACAAAAAATAGCTGACAAACTCAATTTAAAAAGCATATCTGCCATACGCACAAGCACTGCCAATGGCGATAGCGTCGGCTATATGGTGCGACTGGAGTCAGTGAAAGTGGGCGGCGTGGAAGCGAAAAATGTATCCGCCATGATAGCGCCAGGACTGGATGGTGATGTGTTGCTGGGTATGAGTTATTTGGGGCGCATGGATGTACGATTGTTTAATAACGAGATGACCATTAAGCAAATAGAACAATAAATAAGTTAGCAGTAAGCAAAATTAAGCAATAAGATAGCCTATCCTGCGAGCCAATATCCATAAGGGTTTCGCATTCGACTTAGTGCTTTAGCACTTAGCAAGAATGGTGATGCCAAGCACTGGTACAGGGCATTTACTTTACAATTCAAAATATCTTTATTTTAAATTTCTAAAAAATATATGTAAGTAATTTTAAGTTTGCCATGACTAATGGTCGCTAGCTAGCAAACTTAACTTAACAAACTAATTAAAATTTTTAGGAGATTTAAAATGAACTTTCAATTTAAAAAAGTAGCACTTGCAGCTAGCGTATTGCTGGCCGTTTCAACCTCTGTTTATGCCGATGTCATGTTGAGTACTGGTGGTTATGCACGTCAATTGCAAAAGATGGAAATGATGAAAATGTTGGACGCTGACGGCAACCATATGGTAACAGCAGCAGAATCAGATTCATACTACAACAGCGTTTTTGATGCACTTAACAAAGATGGCGATGATTCATTAGAAGCTAACGAGTGGAAAGGTCCAAGCAAAAACTCTAAACTTGATTTGACTACTGGTGGTTTTGCACGCGAATTACGTAGCATGAAAATGATGAGACTGATGGATTCTGATGGCGACCACAAAGTGACGCGTGATGAATTTTTAAACCACCATCGCGCTGTGTTTGCAAAACTTGACTCTTCTAGCGACCAAGAGATAAGCGCAACAGAATGGTCAATGAAAGGCCTGTTAAGCAAATAAGCTTTAAGAGAAAAATAATTGTTTTATCTGTAAAGCCAGCTTACTGCTGGCTTTATTTTTTAGGCTATTAAGTTACTACAGTTGGCTTATCGCGCCCAGAGCGTTGTTTTAACTCAGAAATTTCTAGCGCAATTTGTATCATTTCAGCCAGAGCCACTTGTGCGTCCAAATGATGCTTTTCTACATTCGGCTCAAATGCTTCTAAATAAATACGCAAGGTCGCACCCTCGGTGCCCGTGCCTGAGAGTCTAAATACAATGCGCGAGCCACATGCAAACAAAATGCGAACACCCTGCCCTGTAATAACAGAACCATCAATCGGATCGGTGTAGCTAAAATCATCACAATTTTTTACAGTATATTTACCAAAAGTTTTGCTTGGTAAAGCCGTAAATTGCGTCTTAATATGCGCCATCACACCATTGGCCGCTTCGATAGGAATCGCCTCGTAATCGTGTCGTGAATACACGTTGCGACCATATTCTGCCCAATGCGCCTTCACAATAGCCTCCACCGACACTTTCTTAGTTGCAATAATATTAAGCCAGCACAGTACTGCCCACAAACCATCTTTTTCGCGCACATGGTTGCTACCCGTACCAAAGCTTTCTTCGCCACATAAAGTCACTTTGCCAGCATCCATCAGATTGCCAAAAAACTTCCAACCTGTCGGTGTTTCAAAACATGGAATATTCAGCTTTTTAGCCACTCTATCTACCGCGCCACTGGTCGGCATACTGCGTGCAACGCCTGCCAATCCTTGCTTATAGGCGAGTATTAGTTTTGCATTGGCGGCAATTATCGCCAAGCTATCCGATGGCGTGACGAAAAAGTGGTTGCCTAAAATCATGTTGCGGTCACCGTCACCATCAGAAGCCGCGCCAAAATCAGGCACATTTTTTCCATAAAGAATTTCTACCAGTTCATGCGCATACGTGAGATTGGGGTCTGGGTGGCCACCACCAAAAGTTTCACTTACTTCACAGTTCATCAAGCTATCTGTTGTTGCACCTAAACGATTCACCAAAATCTCTTTAGCATAAGGCCCAGTGACTGCGTGCATGGCGTCAAACTTCATACTAAAGCCAGTTTTAAACAACTCTTTAATCGCAGCAAAATCAAATAGTTGCGCCATTAAATCGGCGTAATCAGTCACAGGGTTAATAACTTCAACCGTAAAATTGTCAATTTGCATTTTGCCGATAGTTTCAATATCCACATGATCAAAATTAGCAGTTTTATACTCACTGATTGTTTTACTTTTTGCAAAAATCGCTTCGGTAATTTTCTCTGGCGCGGGGCCACCATTGGGCGTGTTGTACTTAATGCCAAAGTCTTCATCTGGCCCAGCAGGGTTGTGGCTGGCCGAGAGAATAATGCCACCCAATGTTTGGTATTTGCGAATAATGTGCGAGGCAGCGGGCGTAGATAAAATACCACTCTGCCCGACGATGACTTTGGCAAAACCATTCGCCGCGGCCATTTTGATAATGGTTTGAATGGCAATTTTATTGTAAAAGCGCCCATCGCCACCCAGCGTTAATGACGCACCTTGCGGAATTGTAATGGAATCAAAAATGCTCTGAACGAAGTTTTCTAAATAATTGGCTTGTGCAAACACCTTCACTTTTTTGCGCAAGCCAGAAGTGCCAGGCTTTTGGTCTAAAAATGGTTGTGTTTTAACCTCAACAATCATAGCGAAGCCTTGTCACAACTAGTATTTATACCCTTTGGCAGGTTCAAGCCGTAATTTAACATCAATACAAACTCTTTATCTTTTGCCAATTTTTCTGGGTCACCTTCGCATGCCTGCTGATTGCCTTCAGAATCCACACCTGCAGCGGTAGCGCCAACGTTCAGCACAAACAGTTGTTGATTAGTGTAATTGCCTAACGCTGGGTTTAAATCTACTAAACCTGCGTTATTACGTGGGTTGCCGCCCCCTGTGGCTGACGGAACGAAAATGTTAAAATTACTACCAAAATAACTCAAAATATAATTACTGCTTGCCGCTAAACTGCCTTGGTTAATCGCATAACTGCCCACCACTTCGCCCGCAACGCGGTCAAGCGCGCCAGTGAGCGTATCACCTCCCACTAATCCAAGACCACCAACGGTAAAGGCAAATGGTAAAGGGTCAGCAGCACCAAAAATCTTGCTCTGCCCAGGGTTTGCCGTCACAGTAATCGCTCGCTGACTAATATCCGCCGTGGTGCTAGCCGTGGTGCTAAGGAGGTTATAATTACCTGAATCAGCACCACCTAAGCTAATGCCAGTAATATTAACAGTTTTTCCAAGTGCAGCATTTGCATCAACAAAAGTGCCTGTGGCAGTGGCGACTGTAAGTATGTCACCACCAAATGCGCCAGTGAATGCTGCAGCGCCTGAGTTAAGGCTGGATACAGTGGTGGCATCGTACACTTTGTTGTTAACGGTAATGCCTGTGACAGCGCTAATGTCAGCTTTGCTAATATCAGCCGTAGTGACTGCAGTCGTGTTCACTGTGTAATTGCCTGCATCTACGCCGCTTAAACTCAAGCCTGTGCCAGTCACTGTTTTGCCAGTGCCTACATTTTTATTAATAAAAGTCGCTGTGCCGCCAATATAACTCACGTCATCTAAGCCGATTACGCCAGAAAGACTACGACTGGCGATTGTGGCTGCCGCAGTTGAATCATAGGTTTTGTTATTGGCAGTAATAGTGCCAGTAAGCGTGAACGGATTAATAGTACCAGTGGCAGTATTTGTGGCTACCGTATAATTGCCGCCGCCATTGCCATCATTCACCGTGTAACCCAGATCCACATTGAGCGTACTACCATTTGTACCCAACACATTTTTACTTGCAAAGCTTTGTGATAATCCTGTCACGCTATCTGCACCAAACGGGCCAACCACATTCACCACACCCGCGGAATTGATGTTGCCATCGTAAGTTTTAGTGTCAGTCACCGCATTTAAATTTAAGCTTGCCTGCGTAATCGTACCCGTATGTGTACCACCCGCCAGTGTGTAATTGCTAGCCAAGCCTGTGCCGTTATTCAAAGCCAACGTGCCAGTCGTTAATGTTTGCGCCGCACCCGCATTGGCACTAGCGACAGAGCCTATACCTGACAGATTGAGTGTTTCACTCAGCACACCATTAATTGTGCCAAACGCTGCTGCATTAAACGTTGTAGTAGCGTTATAAGTACGCGTACCACTTAAATCGATAATAGCGGGGTTGACCATCATCATGCCATCGATATAGTTAATGGTGTAGTTACTGGCACTAAACGTACCGCCTGTGGCATTGCTAGCTGTAATCGCGTATGAGTTTACATTTGCATTATTCACAGCGCCGCTACTTACAAGGCTTACAGAGCCAATGGTTTCGCCATTTTGTAAGGCGCTATTGGTAAATTCTGTGCCCAAAAAGGCAAACGTATTGCCGTAGGTTTTAACTTGGCTATTGACGGTAATGGTTAAATTTGCAGGGTTAATGGTGCTAGTTGTATTGTTTGCAAAAGTCACATTGTAATTGCCGCCAGCGTTGCCATCGTTGACTGTCACGCCGCTCACCGTCACGGTTTTATTACCTAAGCCCACATTGGGATTGGTAAAAGCAAATGTGCCACCACTTAAATTATCTGGCGCGCCACCATTGCTGGCGTTGTTAAATAAGGTACCGCTAGTGACGATAGCCGTGCCCAATGCACTGGTCGTTCCGTCGTAAGTTTTTACAAGATTGCTAGTGCTAACAGTCAAATTAGCTTGATTAATCGTACCCACAGTGCCTGTAGCTGTGGTGCTAGCTAAACTATAGCCAAATACAGGCTTAGCGCCGTTAGCTTGGCTGGCGATTGTAATGCCGCCAGCGCTCACGGTTTTGCCAGCACCCGCATTGGCAGTATCGTAAGTCGCGCTTGTTAGACCGCCCAGTGTAACGGTGTCGCCATCAATTGCGCCGCTTTGACCCAGCGCCAAACTGCCAATTGGTGCAGCCAATGTGCCGTTATAGGTTTTTGTCGCGCTGCCCGTTAAGGTGGGCGTAATGGTGGGTGCTAAGCTATAAATAAAGCCATCATTAGCGCCAGAAATTACGCCACCAAACACCGTGTTGTATTGTTTAAAATCATAAGCCGCTAGTAAACCAGCGCCGCGCGTATCTAGCAACGGGCTGGTGGAATAAACTAACCAACGCCCTGTGCCAGGCGTAAGGCTACTGTTGCTGGCATTTATAAAGTTGCCTGCGGAAGCAAGCACAATCGCACTGCCAGCGCCTGTAGCGGTGATATTGCCGCCCAAGGTTAAATCGCCACTCAACGTTCTCGCCGTCATTGTTCTTACAGAGGATGCGTTCACGGTTAAGGCATTCGCATCTACAATATTTACATCGCGGCCGCTGGTTACGGCAACACTATTGAAATTATTAGCGACATTATTTAGCGTAATATCGTTAGCCGCACCTGCGGTTAATGTTGTTGCTCCACCCACCGTGACAGCTGCGCTCTGCGTAACTGTGCCATTAGTTGTCAAGGTATAAGCACCAGTTACATTTGTAGCGCCAAGCACAATCGCATTGGTATCGCGAATATTCGCGCTACCTGCGGTGATGGCTAAATTAGCAAAGTTGTTAGCTGCGTTAGTGGCAGTAATCGCGCCAGTGCCAGCTGCTATCACCATATTATTAGTATTCGCATTGATGCTATTTGCAAAAGTTACGTTGCTATTAATGGTGGTAAACGTGGTGGCAGCGCCCAAAGTTGTTGCATCATTATAGGTTTGCGCGCCCGTAGTGGTTACAGCGCCACCATTAATAGCAGTTGTGCCGCCCGCATTAGTGGTTAAACTTGCCAGCGCTAAACTATTGCCAATAGCGCCTGTAAGTGTAGTAGCGGCGGCGGTGTTAATTGTTAAAGTGCGGTTTGCCCCTAGAGAGTTAATCGTGCCAGCAAAATTTACTGCACCACTTGTGCCTACGCCACTTCCACCAGTAGCATCAATGGTTGTATTTGCTGAAAGCAAGGCGTTATCAGCCACCGTAATGTTGCCACCTGTGCCGCCAACACCAGCACCTGTGCGAGCACCACCGTTGGTGGAAATATTAGCCATAGTAATAGTAGAACCAGCGCCCGCATCTAAATTCACAGCACCGCCATTACCGCCATTTGCTACTGTTGCAGAGGCCGCTCCCCCAATCGCGCTAACAGCCCCGGAGGTAATTGCAGTGGTGCTAGTCACTGATATTGCTCCAGCATTGCCACCGTTCTGACTTGTACCATTGCCAGCACCACCGTTCGCGGTAATTGTGCCTGTGCCAATATTAACAGTACCACCATTAATGTTTACCGTACCCGCATTGCGACCCACGCTGCCAATGCCCACGCCGCCAGTCGTTGTAATATTGCTATTAGTGGTAGAAATTGCACCCAACGCGCTTAATAGCACATTGCCGCCTTGTCCTTTAGCTCCGCCTGCAGTGTTGATAGCAGTTGTGGTGAGCGTGCCGCCTGCTGCGGTGTTAGTCACCGATACGCCACCAGCTGTGCTGCCCGCGCCAGTGCCTGTCGCTGCGCCTGCTTGTGAGGTAAGTGTAGTCACGCCAATATTGCCTGTAGCACTATTATTAATGATAATTGCGCCCGCATTGCCACTAGCCGCATTGGTAGTGCTTGCCGCGCCTCCGCTGGCGCCTATCGTAGTCGCTGTAATGCCGCCCACACCAGTAATATTAATTGCCGCCGCATTACCACCTGCTAAATTAAGCGCTGCACCATTGCCGCTAGTACCATTTGCCGCAATAGTGGTTGCCGTTACGGTGCCTGAAGAATTTAGCGTAACCGTGCCTGCATTGCGCCCTGCAACGCCTGCCAATGGTGCGCCGCCATTCGTAGCAAGTGCGCCTATGCCAAGCGCGCCACTCGTTGTAGTCACGCTTATATTGCCGCCGTTGCCGTTGGCTCCGCCAGTGGTAGTAAGCGCGCCAGCATTGGTGGTAACGCTAGCGCCAATAAGCGTAATGCTACCCACCGCGCCGCCAGCGCCAGTACCCGTTGCAGCACCAGTTTGGGCGTTAATGGCGCGAGCAGAAATTGCACCGCCAGTTGAAATCATGGAAACAATACCTGCGTTGCCACTGGCCTGATTGATTCCTAAGCCCGCCCCGCCGTTAGCGTTAATAGTGGCTACTGCTACGTTGGTAATACCCGCGTTACCAGTTAAAGTAATATTGCCTGCATTTTTACCAGACTGAGTGGTAGCAGCCACGTTAGTCCCGCCATTGGCCGCAATGGCGCCGTTAAGTGTTAGTAGGCCTGTAGCATTTGCACTTATGCTGCCTGCATTGCCATTTGCACCACCTGAAGTTGTTAGCGCGCTTAGCGTAATGTTGCCTGCAGCTGCCGTGTTATTTACCGTAATACTGCCTACCGTACCACCAGCACCCGCACCAGTAGCCGTACCAGTGCTAGCTGCCAGAGCACCTGTTGTAATGCTGCCTGCTATAGTTGAAATAGTAATTGCGCCTGCATTGCCGCCAGCCGCATTGCCTGCGCCAGCAGCGCCGCCAGTGGCTGTGACTGCGCCCGTTGTAATGGCGCCTGCAGCTGTAATGGTAACATTTCCCGCGTTACCGCCTGCCGTTGCCACTGCGCCCGCGCCCCCATTAGCGGCAATTGCACCAGTACCTAAATTAGCTGTGCCTGTGGCGGTAATATTAATATTTCCGCCATTTGCATTTGCCGCCCCAGTAGAAATAATTGTGCCTGTGGTTTTGGTGATATTGACGCCAGATAAAGTAATACCGCCCGCTTGCGAAGCGATATTATTTGCGCCTATCGCTAAATTACCGCCACCTAAATTATCTGCATTGGCAGCCATGGTAATTGAGCCAGTGCCAGCGGTAGTCACTGCCGCATTTACGTTGATGTTGTTATTGGCTTGCAATACCAAGCTATTATTAGCCGAGCCTGTCGCAGTAGCGACGTTAAACGCACTGGCTACAGTAATATCGTTTGTTGCTTGTAGCGTAATGGTGCTACCTGCAGCGATGCCAGCAAAGCTACCGCCCGCATTCACTCTAAACGTACTAATTAAACCCGCATCATCTGCAAAAGCTTCAGCTAAATCACCTGGTGGCGTAAAGCCAGTCGTATTTGCATCAACTGTTGTTAATGTGATGTTCAATGGGTCGAGTAGCAGACTGCCGCCCAAACCATTGGCTGCGCTCAAATCTGCTTTACCTAAAAAATTAAGCAAACGTTTACCAGAAACCTCTGCAAAACCGCCATTACCACCGCTTTTCCCGCCCTTAGCTGAAATACTGCCGTAGTAGCGCGTCACTTCATCTGCCCAAACAACCGCTTCGCCGCCGTTGCCTCTATTTTTCGCGTCCACATTGATCGTCGCATCTTTATCCACATAAGTGGTGCGCGCATTAAAGACTTGTGCATTCTTACCTTGATAATCCCCGCCAACCAAAGCTGTACCGCCGCTCACATCGCCCGAAGCGTCTACCTTGGCGCCTTTGAATAGCGCGACTTGCTCGCCTGTCACCTCGATACGTCCACCTGTGGTGCGAACCTCGTTGCCAGCAGCGCTTAACGTTCCACTCACACTCACTCTGGCGTTTTTACCGCCTTCCAGACGAATCACGCCATTGCGTTCTATTAAACTATTGGCTTGCACAAGACCATCTACGTTAATAGCGGCAGTGCGCGCATTGGTGGCGAGCTGTACCGCGCCGCCATCGGCAGTGATATTACCTGTTTGTTTGATAACTGCATTCAGCGCATCGCCATCCAACTTAACGCGCACCAAGCCATCGCCATAAAAATCCAACATAGCAGATTGCGCAGAGCCCAGTATGACGCTACCATTGTTGGCTTGTAACGTGCCGTTGTTTTCAACTGCGCTACCCAGCAACGCAATATAACCGCCATCTTCCGTACGAATCACACCTTCGTTTATTACTGCGGCATTGCCATCTGCATTAAATTGATAATTGCCTGCTAAAAAGTCGCTATCGCTGATGCGCATGCTGGTCGCAACCAAGCTACCAACATCCACCTGCGCGCTACGCCCAAACAACACGCCGTTCGGGTTACTTAAAAATAAGCTTCCAGAGACGCTTAAGCTACCAAAAATTTGAGACGAGTCCGAGCCGACAACTCTAAACAATGCGACACCCTGAGCTGGCTGATTAAGCCTAACCACCTCATTGGCGGCGATACTAAATGATTGCCAATTGACAATAGCTTTTTGGCTGGTTTGATGAATATTTAAAGATTGCGCGTTGCGCACAAAGCTCGCGCCACCCGCTTGCACTTGCTCGCCAATCGGCAGTGCTTGTGCATGGCCGAAAGCGCTGCAAATAAACGCAGTTAGCACAACTCTCATGCGTGCTTGTGGTGTTAAATTAAATTGTTGTTTAACTTTTGTAATCTTTTTCATCTCTTAACTCTCTGAAAGTTTTATTGTTGTTCTAAAACTCCTTTTGAATCTGCCCCCATGCTCTAGTTTCATACTCCGCATCAATGCCTTCAATCTGACTTTTTTGATGAGACAAAGTTAAATCCAGCGCCCATTTTTTCGCAAACTGCATATCCACACCCGCACCAACATGCGACGACCGCACATGGTTATCATCACTTAACGCGTTATGGTTAATAATACCCCTACCGTAATCAAAAAACATGTAAGGACTTGCATCTGCCCCATTGAATATAGGCAAAAACTTTGCCAACCCTGCTAATGGCACAGGCGTTTTTCTTAACTCTGCGCCAACAATCAAACCTCGGTCGGATGAAGTGGGCAGTTCACCGAATTCGCGCCAGCGATTGATGCCGCCAATGGCTAATTTTTCTGAGCTATCCAAGTTTTTGCTCACCCCCTGAAACTCAGCTCGCATAATCAAATCAAAGGCTGTGGATAAAGGCTGGATGCGGGATCCGAACAGATTATATTTCACAAAATTACCTGCTGTATCCGCACCCGTGGCGTCCAGAGACTTGGCCAGGCTGTTTTTAAAATTCACGTCAGCAAACTTCAAATTTAAGCCCAGTTGATTAAATCCATTCCAACTCACATCACGCCAATCACCAAACAAACCCATCTCCAATGCATTGATACGACGGTGATTTTTTAACGCAAATGCTGAAACATCGTCAGAAACATCTTTGTAAGAAAGCCCAATTCTTGAAGTAATATTGCCTTGCCTAGTGCGTAGCACGGGCTGATCCAAAAACGCACTGACATACGCGCTATCACCAGTCGCCCCCAGCACGGAAAACTCCCCGCCTAAACGATAATCGGAATAGCCTGCATTTAAATTTAAAATAGTTCCAGCTTCAGTAATTGGCACAATGTAACCTAGCTGCATGGCGCGCTGGCGCTCGCCATTCGAGTCTTTTAAATTCAAGCCCAGCCTATCGCCTCTACCCGCAAGATTATTCAAATAAATGCCTGCATTCAACACTTCTCGGCCTGTAAAACGATTGCCATAGGTATTTGCTACGAGATAGCCCGTCACACGCGGTTGCGCCTCGACTTCAATTGACACATCGCTATAACCAATCTCCTGCCCTGGCATCAGTTCTGAGACAGCTCTTACGCCTGGCAAGGAGTTGATTAAGGTGATATTTTTAACTAGATTTGATTCTCGAATAGCCGCATTATTGACCAACTCATGCGCGGCCATTTTTTTTAGAAACTCTTCGTCTAACTTACCCTTTGCTTGTAGTTTCAACTCACCCAAATAACCTTCCACCACCGCGATTTGTAAGGTATTTTGGGCAATGTCCTGTTCAGGCAAATAGGCCTCTGCCAACATAAAACCTTGCTGACGATAAAAGCGCGTCACCCGCGCAGTCATTTGATTTAACTCTTTGATTCCTATCGGTTTATCTAGATACTCAGTCAGTAGTAATGTCAATTGAGTGTCGCTCACATTTTTATTGCCAATAAATTTAAGGTGGCCAATCATCACCTGAATATCCGATTGGTTCTGCAACGGGTTCGGGTAAGTTTCGCTTTCTTTTTTCTCAATATTCGGGCTGGTAATAACAGGCGGGTTAGGCTGCGTTTCGAGGTGCGGGATATTGGCAGGATCAGGCAAATTGGGCGCTGCCAAGGCGAAAGAAGTAAAAAGCAGACTAGCCAACGCCATTAAAATGCGCGGTAATGTTTTAGAGCAGTTCAGACTAAATTGCATGGGTGCTATTTTAACCCACTATAGCAAGCGGTGAATAGTAAAATTACATTTAATATTAAGGTGTTATATCACTTTTCATACAAATTACTACAGAATTACTCTGTAACTAAAAATTTATAGTGAGTTTAGCATTTAAAACAGTCCATAGACATGCCCTAGGAGGCAACATTCATGTGGGTTGCAGGCTGCCATTATTTGAGCACTTACGGCCAAGTAAGGTAACGTTTGTATTCCCAATCACTGACTGAGCGGCAATAATCAATCCATTCTGGCGTTTTGGTGGCGAGGTATTCTGCTACAAAACCTTCCCCCAAAGCCTTACTCAATGTGGCATCTACCGATAATGCCGCGAGCGCTTCTCCCAAAGTTTGCGGCAAAGTTTTTACGCGATGACGCTTAAATTGCGCATCATCCCACTCATAAACATCTTCATCAATTGGCACAGGCGGCGCCATATTTTGTTCTACGCCGTCCAACATCGCCGCAATTGTCGAGGCCAAAGCCGCGTAGATATTGCTTGATCCATCTGTTAGGCGGAATTCCATACGTCCAGCAACCGCACGCAATACTGTGGTGCGATTGTTGTAGCCCCAGCCAATATGCGCGGGCGCCCAGGTGGTGCCAGAGAGAGAGCGGCCGATGACCAAGCGCTTGTAAGAGTTGACCGATGGCGCGTGAAAAGCCGCCAATGCTGGGCTGTGGGCGAGCAGGCCAGCGACACATTCGCGCCCAATTTTGGATATGCCATGCGAATCTGTTTTATCTGCCATCACCGCGTTGCCGCTTGCATCTGTGAGCGACAAATGCAGATGCAAGCCACTACCAGGACGGTCTGCAAACGGTTTTGGCATTAGTGAAAAAATTAATCCTGCTTCTTCAGCAATGTGACTCGCCGCCATTTTGAACAAAATAAAACGATCGGCGGCGTTTAGCGCATCGCTATAGTGATAATTCAACTCATATTGTCCGCTGGCGTCTTCGTGGTCGATTTGAAACACATCAAAACCGCAGGCTGTTAAGGCAGTTTCCATACAACGCAACACATCGCGTACGCGTGCAAGCGCTTTTAAATCATATGAAGGTTTATCTTGATTGTCTTGCTCACAAGGCGCTGGACGGCCATTTTCATCAGTTTCAAGCAAGAAAAACTCAGGCTCGATTCCAACGTTCAATGTCCAACCGCGCACTTGTAAACGTGCAATTTGCTTAAGTAATAATCGACGCGAGCAACCCTCAAATGGTTTGCCATCAACAACGCCATTACACACAATCCTTGCGTAGCCTGGCATCCAAGGCAATGCTTGTAAAGTACTTAAATCGCCTTGGCCATAAAATTCAGCACGCGCACCTGTACGCGGCAAGCCAGTTCCCCAAATAGAAGGACCGGCAAAACCCGCGCCCGCGCCGAGAATGTCATCTAAATGCACCACAGGAATATATTTACCCTTGGCTGCACCGTAAATATCGACAAACTGCGCAATGACAGTGTGCACACCAGCCGCCGCCAGTTTTGTTTTAGCGGCTTCTATCGCGCTAATTTGTTTTGCAGCATCATCCATTGGCTAAGCTTTCGTTAATGCGCGGTCTAGAATGTCGAGCGCTTCGTCAAATATATTATCTTGAATAGTCAGCGGGTACAAAAAGCGCAGCGCATTTACATACACGCCGCAGCTTAACAAAATCAAACCGTCTTCTAACGCGGCGGCTTGCACGCGCTTCATCGCATCAGCGGAAGGCTCACCTGTTTTGGGGTCACAAAATTCTGCAGCTATCATTGAGCCTAGCCCGCGAATTTCTTTTAAGCTTGGCACTTTGGCTTGCGCGGCTTTTAATCTTTTTGTGAGTTTCTCGCCCAATGCATTCGCACGCGCGACCAATTTTTCTTCTTCAATAATATCCAACACTGCATGCGCCGCCGCAATGGCCAGCGGGTTGCCCGCATAGGTTCCGCCCAAACCGCCAGGCGCAGGCCCATCCATTACTTCGGCCTTGCCGCACACAGCCGACAATGTCGTGCCACCAGCCAAACTTTTCGCCATCACCATCATATCGGGCACCACGTCATAATACTCGGCCGCAAACAATTTACCCGTACGCGCAAAACCTGTTTGCACTTCGTCAAACACCAATAAAATTCCATGTTCATCACATTCTTTACGCAATGCGCGCATCAACTCTGGCGGCGCCACATAAAAACCACCCTCACCTTGCACGGGCTCTATCATAATCGCTGCAATACGTTTAGGGTCAACATCAGCTTTAAATAAGGCGTGTAGGGCATTGATTGAATCTTCAACAGTTACGCCGTGTAACTCCATTGGGAAAGGAATATGGTAAACATCGGCGGGAAATGGTCCAAAGCCGACTTTGTATGGCACAACTTTTCCTGTGAGCGCGCAGGCCATGAGCGTGCGGCCGTGAAATCCGCCAGAAAACGCAACAATACCTGGCCGACCAGTTGCCGCGCGGGCAATTTTTACTGCATTTTCTGCGCCTTCTGCACCGCTAGAAAAAAAACAAGTTTTTTTGGCATGCTTGCCAGGTGTTAGCACATTAATTCGCTCGGCCAGCAACACATAACTTTCGTAAGGCAATACCTGATAGCAAGTGTGGGTAAATTTTTGCAACTGCGCGTCAATCGCGGCCACCATTTTTGGGTGCCTGTGGCCAGTGTTCAGCACGGCAATGCCACCCGCGAAGTCAATATATCTGCGGCCTTCCACATCCCACACTTCAGAATTAAGGGCTTTGTCGATAAAGAAATTAGCCATCACGCCAATGCCGCGAGGGGTGGCAGCCAAGCGGCGATTGTGCAAGTCTTGATTAGTCAAAATTGGGTCGGTTAATTTGTTCATGATGTATCCTTAATTAAGCCGAATCCAAGTAGTTTTCAGTTCGGTGTATTTCTCTAGCGCGTGCAACGACTTATCGCGCCCATTGCCGCTTTGTTTAAAGCCACCAAATGGCACAGTAATGTCATCTTCATCATAACTGTTCACATGTACAGTGCCCACGCGCAAAGCACGCGCCACCAAGTGCGCACGCGAAATATCGCGCGTCCACACTGCTGCCGCTAAACCATATTGCGTATCGTTGGCAATGTTTATAGCCTCTTCTTGCGTATCAAAAGTGATAATGGACAGCACAGGGCCGAAAATTTCTTCTGCGGCAATTTTCATGCTATTTTTGACGTCATCAAATACGGTCGGGCTTACATAAAAACCGCCCGTTTCACTTTTTACCCTAGCGCCACCAGCCAATAGATTCGCGCCTTCCAGCTTGCCTATTTCAATATATTTCAACACGGTTTCCATCTGCCCGCAATCCACCAGCGCGCCCATGCTGGTGTTCGCATCCAGCGGGTCGCCAGGCTGATAGTTTTTGAGTTCAGCCAGTATTTTTTTGACAAACGCGTCTTTAATCGAACGCTCAACCAACAAGCGCGAAGGCGCATTGCAGCTTTCGCCCTGATTGTAAAAAATCGAACCTGCAGAAGCCGCCGCCGCTTTATCCATGTCTTGGCAATCGGCAAACACGATGTTGGGTGACTTGCCGCCCAGCTCGCACCAAGCGCGCTTCAAATTGCTTTGCCCAGCCATCACTTGAATTTTTTTACCCACGCCAGTCGAGCCGGTAAACGCGATGCAATCCACATCCATGTGCAACGCCAGCGGTGAACCAGCCTCGGCGCCAAAGCCAGGGATCACGTTTAGCACACCCACTGGAATACCCGACTGCACTGCTAAATCGCCCAATTTAAGCGCAGTGAGTGGCGATTTTTCCGATGGTTTTAACACCACGCTATTGCCTGCCGCCAACGCTGGCGCGATTTTCCACGCCGCCATCGCAATAGGATAATTCCACGGCACAATTGCTCCCACCACGCCAATGGGTTCGCGCGTAATCATCGCTAAGGTATGCTCTGCCGTTGGTGCGATTTCATCGTACACTTTGTCTATCGCCTCACCAAACCAGCGTATGGTATTAGCAGCGGAAGCCACGTCCACATTCAGGCTGGCGGTAATTGGTTTGCCCATGTCCAAGGTTTCTAACAGCGCCAATTCTTCACGATTTGCCAAGATTAAATCGGCAAACTTAATCATGGTTTGTTTGCGTTCGCGTGGACTTAAACCCGCCCAACGCCTATCATTAAACGCCGCGCGCGCAGCTGCAACAGCCAAATCAACATCGGTGGATTTGCAACTGGCGACATCGGTGAGTTTGCGACTATCAATCGGTGAAAAGCATTCAAATGTCGTGCCATCAACCGCATTGACGCGCTTGCCATTAATAAATGCGCGGCCGTCAACTCTCAGCGTTTTAGCACGTGCGTGCCAATCAATTGCTACATCAGAATCCATTTTAATCTACCAATTTTTAACTACAAGCCTGCCATGGCGATGTATTTTATTTCTAAGTATTCATCGATACCATGATGCGAACCTTCGCGCCCCAGCCCCGATTGTTTTACCCCACCAAACGGTGCTACCTCATTAGAAATCATGCCAGTATTCACGCCCACCATACCGTATTCAAGCGCTTCCGCGACGCGCCAAACGCGGCCAATATCGCGACTGAAAAAATATGAAGCGAGCCCAAACTCGGTGCGATTCGCCAGCTCAATCACCTCATCATCTGTTTTAAACCGGAATAGCGGCGCGACCGGCCCGAACGTTTCTTCTTTAAAAATAAGCGCATCAGCCGTCACTCCAGCCAACACAGTAGGTTCGTAAAAAGTCCCCCCTAGCACATGGCGCTTGCCACCTTGCATAAGTTTTGCACCTTTTTTTACTGCATCGGCCACATGACCCTCTATTTTTTCAATCGCCGCGGCATCAATCAATGGGCCTTGTGTGACACCATCTGCAGTGCCATCACCTACTTTCAACACAGCTACTTTTGCGGCTAATTTGGCTGCAAATGTATCAAATACGGCATCTTGCACAAATAAGCGATTGGCGCACACGCAAGTTTGGCCAGCATTACGGAATTTGCTAATCATTGCACCTTCAACAGCCGCGTCTAAATCAGCATCATCAAACACAATAAAGGGCGCATTGCCACCTAGTTCTAATGATAGTTTTTTAATGGTAGGCGCGCATTGCGCCATTAGCACGCGACCAACTTCGGTGGAGCCTGTAAACGAAAGTTTGCTAACAATTGGGCTTTCACACATCACCGCGCCAATTTCACGCGCTTTACCTGTAATCACTTGTAACACGCCGCTTGGCACGCCTGCTTCTTCAGCCAACACCGCCAAAGCAATGGCTGATAATGGCGTTTGTTCTGCAGGCTTGATAATCATAGAGCATCCAGCAGCCAAAGCAGGAGCTGCTTTGCGGGTTATCATGGCGACAGGGAAATTCCAAGGCGTAATCGCCACGGTAACGCCAATCGGCTGCTTAATGACCAATAATCTACGGTCATTGGCAGGGCTAGGAATAGTTTCACCATATACGCGCTTGGCTTCCTCAGCGAACCACTCAATAAAACTCGCGCCATAATTCACTTCGCCTCGCGCTTCAGCCAATGGCTTGCCTTGCTCAGCGGTGAGGATTTTTGCCAAATCTTCTGCATGCAATTTGACTAGATCAAACCAGCGCTTAAGTATAGCTGCGCGCGCAGCAGCAGTGAGATTTTTCCACGATTTTTGCGCTTTTTCAGCAGCTAAAATTGCGCGCTCAGTTTCCACCTTACCCATACGCGGCACATGCGCAATGACATTGCCGTTTGCAGGGTTGGTGACTGCGATTGATTCACCGCTGTCAGCGCCTATCCATGCGCCTGCTAACATGGTGCTATTTTGCTTAAGTAATGTAGTGTGTTTCAGTTCCAATGGAACAACTATTGTGTTCATAAAGTTTTCTGCTATTTATTTGCATCGCTGTAGGCAAGTGCCATTTCGCGTTTTCGTTTGCGTTCAACATGCGAGGTGTAAAAACTTGAGGCCACCACCGCAATGGTTACCACCACAATGGTCACTGTCGCAACTGCATTAATGGTGGGGTTTAAGCCTAATCTAGCACGTGAGAAAATCACCATTGGCATGGTCGAGTAGCCAGGACCAGATAGAAATGATGACAATACGACATCGTCAAATGACAATGTAAACGTGAGCAAAAATGCGGATACTAAAGCTGGCACTAATAATGGCAATGTGACTAAGGTAAAGACTTGCCATGGCTTAGCACCTAAGTCCATGGCGGCTTCATCTAATCTACCATCCATCTCTCTTAGACGAGAAGTCACCACCACTGCCGCATAGGCCGTGCCTAGCAAGGCATGTCCAAGCAAAATAGTAAACAGGCCGCGCTCTGGAAAGCCAAGCCAGTGTTGAATAGACACCAACATGAGTAATAATGATAAGCCCACAATCACATCTGGCATCACTAAGGGCGTGCTTGCCATGGAGGACAATAAAGTGCGCCCACGAAAGCGATTATATCGATGCAGCGCAAATGCGGTAAACGTGCCAAAAAATACTGAGATTAAGGCCGAAAGAAACGCAATTTTTAGCGACAAAAACACAGCCGATATCAAATCCCCATCTTGCATCAAAGCGCTATACCAACGCATACTTGCATGCGACCAAACGGTGACTAGTTTTGAATCGTTAAACGAAAAAACTACCAATGTGATAATCGGCAGATATAAAAACGCATATACTGCGAACATCCAGCCTTTGGCAAAGACTTTATTGGATGCCTGACTCATACTTTACCTCCAGCTTCTTCAGCTTGGCTTTTATTTAAAATTGCCATCGGTACTAAAATAAGCAGTATCATCACTACCGCCACTGCAGCAGCCATTGGCCAGTCGTTGTTGCTAAAGAATTCATCCCACAGCACGCGGCCTATCATTAAGGTGCTTGGGCCGCCCAATAACTCAGGAATCACAAACTCACCTACGGCAGGAATGAAAACTAACATAGAGCCCGCAATAATGCCTGCTTTAGACAGCGGTACTGTAATAAGCCAAAATGCTTTGAATGGGCTGGTACCAAGATCTGCAGCAGCTTCTAAATAACGCAAATCCAGCTTAGATAAATTGGCGTACAAAGGCAAAATCATAAACGGTAAGTAAGAGTAAACCATGCCAATTAACAGTGAAAACGAGTTATTCATCATGGCGAGGGGCTCGCTGATAACACCTAGACTCATCAATGTATTATTAATCACGCCGTTACTGACGAGTAGGGTTTTCCAGGCGTAGATGCGTAGCAAAAATGACGTCCAGAAAGGTAACATAATCAGCATCAGCAACATTGGCTGCAAATGCTTAGGTGAACGCGCCATGAAATAAGCGAAAGGGTAACCAATGGCAAGACATAGTATGGTGGTAATCAGCGCATATTTAATTGAAGAAATATAGGTTTTGACATAAAGCGCGTCAGTAAAAATAAACTGATAATTGGCAAAATTAAGTTTAAGTGTTGGTAACCCATCGGTCCAGCTGATTAAGCTTGAGACCGAAGTCGCCTCCATTTCGGACAAACTTATCTTCATCACAATCAGCAATGGAATCGCCACTAATAGCATGAACCAGCCATACGGAATGCCGATGACCAATTTATTGCCGCTGAACAAACTCTGGAAGAATTTTTTCATCGCCACTCTCCCTAGTGAGTTAACACAATCATAGCCAAGTCATTCCAGTGCATATAGGCCTTATCACCCCAAGTCAAACCACAGCTTAAATCGCGTGTATTATTAATTTCTTGCGCTTTAATCACTCTGCCCGTGCTTGTTTTGAGGTGGTATGTGGTGTGGTCACCAAAATAAACAATTTCAGTTACTTCACCTTCAGCCCAGTTAAATTCGCCTTTTGGTTTATCTTTAGAAAGCATGATTTTTTCTGGGCGCAATGCCACGCCAACTGCCATGCCTAGATTGCCCGTAATGCCATGCCCGACGTAGAATTTACTCTCATCGCACTTCACAACCACATGATCAGGCTCATCCACTGTCACCACCCCCTCAAACATATTGACATTTCCAATAAAATCAGCCACTTGTCGACTATTTGGTGTTTCGTAAATCGCATCAGGCTCGCCAATTTGCAAGAAGTAACCTTCTGCCATCACCGCTATACGGCTACACATAGTCATCGCTTCTTCTTGATCATGCGTCACCAATACACAAGTCACACCAACCTTTTCAATAATGTTCACTAGCTCTAATTGCGTGGTTTCGCGCAGTTTTTTATCAAGCGCGCCTAAAGGCTCGTCTAGCAATAAAAGTTGTGGTCGTTTTGCCAAACTGCGCGCCAAGGCGACGCGCTGCTGCTGACCACCAGAAAGCTGATGCGGCTTACGCTGAGCAAATTTATTAAGTTGTGCCAACGAAAGCATTTCTTCTACACGCGTTGCAATTTCGTCTTTAGGCATACCATCGCGCTTTAAGCCAAATGCAATGTTTTCCCAAACTGTTAAATGCGGAAATAAGGCATACGATTGAAACATCATATTAATCGGACGCTGATAGGCTGGCACATTGGTAATATCTTGACCTGCCAAATAAATTTTACCTTTGGTTGGCTTTTCAAATCCTGCCATCATGCGTAATAGGGTTGATTTACCACAACCAGAACCGCCTAATAAACCAAAAATTTCACCTTTATTTACTGAAAGCGAAACATCATCCACGGCTTTCACTGTGCCATCATAAACTTTAGTGACATTCTCAACACGCAGCAATACTTCAGGTGCTGGCTTGTTTGTTTCTTTAGGTGCGGTTGCCATAAAACCCCTTTAGATTGAGTGAATTACAAAATAAACAGGCCTGCAAGCCTCATGGATATTGGCTTGCAGGCTAATACTTGTTATGTTCCTGTTTTAAATTGTGTAAATAAACGTGTTTCGATACGACGCGTTGCGTTATCTACATTGCCAGGCGGAATCAAATTCTTCACATCTGCTTCAGGCAAGTAAATGGTTTTATTATTTTTAAGCTCTGGATCAACAAACTCTGTCGCGGCTTTATTTGGATTTGCATAAGTCACCGCATTGGTTAAACCTGCATGCACTTCTGGGCGCAAAATATAGTTAATGAATTTATGCGCGTTATCAGGATGTTTGGCATCTGCTGGAATCGCCATGGTATCCATAAACATATAACCGCCCATTTTGGTAATCAAAGCCTCAATGTTTTGCTCAGATTTATTTTCAATGGAGCGTTTGCGTGCTAAGTTGAAATCGCCCGCCCAGCCAAGTGCCACACAAATATTACCGCTGGCTAAATCTTCAATTTGGCCACCTGAATTAAAACGTTTGATATCTGGACGCACTTTCATCAGCATATCAAAGGCTACTTTGTAATCATCCGCATTATTACTAAACTCGGGCTTGCCTACATAGCGAAGCGCAATCGGGAACACTTCTGAAGGCGCATCTAAGATTGAGATGCCACATGATTTAAGTTTAGACGTATATTTAGGGTCAAATACTAAATCCCAAGTATTTTCAGGCATAGGCATATCACCCAGCGCAGTTTTTACTTTATCCACATTGATACCGACAGTTGTATAGCTCCACAGCCAGTCCACGAGATATTCGTTACCTGGATCAAGCTTAGCCATTTGTGCCAAAACGTTTTCATCTAGGTTTTTCCAGTTTGATAATTTGCTCTTATCTAGCTTTTGTAGCAAACCGCCTGCTATTTGCATGGCACCCCAGTTTGAAGAGGGCACTACAATGTCATAGCCAGTATTTTTTGCCATCATTTTTGCATGCAAAATCTCGTTGCTATCAAAAATATCGTAACGAACTTTGATGCCAGTCTCTTTTTCAAAATTAGGGATGGTGTCTTCTGCTAAATAATCTGACCAATTGTAGATGTTCAGCACTTTTTCTTCTTCACCCGCCGGTGCAGATGCAGTCGTTTCAGCTGAAGTTGTAGTTTCTGCAGTTTTATCACCACAAGCAACTAAGCCTAGCCCAGCAATTCCAAGCAATAAACCAAGCACCATATTTTTATAAGACAAGTTCATATTTTGTTACCCCCTAAAAAAGTTTAAAAAAACATTACAAAATTTTACGATTTAACATCACCGTGACACTACAAAACTTCCATCTTTAAGCTTATTCTTTGCATACAATCTTACATTATGTCATAAGCAATCGCCACACTATTTGTGACCTAGATTATGCAATCTTATTATAAATTTAATGCATTAAGCCAAGTCCTTGTAAATCTAATAAAGTCCTGTCTAAACACTTGTATATCAACGCCATCATTTCATCAATTTGCACCTTAGTGATGGTTAATGGTGGCGCAATAATCATGCGGTCACCCACCGCACGCATAATCAACCCGTTAGCAAAGCAATGACCTCGGCAAATCATACCCACGCCTACTTCTTCATCAAAATTAATATGATTGGCTTTGTCGCGCATTAGCACAAAACCCGCCATTAAGCCTATGCTTTCTGCCCCACCTACCAATGGATGGTGCGCTAATTCTGCATATTTTTGAGCTAAATAGGGTCCAGTTTCATTGAGCACGCGGTCAACCAAACCTTCTTTTTCTAAAATATCGATATTTGCCAACGCCACTGCGCAAGCCACAGGATGCCCAGAGTAAGTATAGCCGTGATTAAATTCGCCACCTTTCTCAATGAGCACCTCTGCAACCCTTTTACCTACTACAACGCCACCCAATGGAATATAGCCCGAAGTGACACCTTTGGCAAAGGTCATTAAATCAGGCTTAGCACCTAATAGCTGCGAGCCAAACCACTTACCTACACGGCCAAAACCACAAATCACTTCGTCACAAATCAGCAAAATTCCGTACTTATCACATATTCTCTGAATCTCTGGCCAGTAAGTTTTAGGTGGAATAATCACACCACCTGCACCTTGTACAGGCTCACCAATAAAGGCGGCGACTTTGTCTGCGCCGACTTCTAAAATCTTGTCTTCCAACCAGCCAGCAGCGCGGATGCCAAATGCATCTCTGTTTTCATCAGGCGCAACACTATAATGATAAGGCTGCTCAATGTGAGCAATATCTGGAATCATACCGCCTTGCGAATGCATACCGCCCATGCCGCCTAAAGATCCGCCCGCCATAGTGGAGCCGTGATAAGCATTATTACGTGAAATAATCACTTTACGCTCCGGCTGACCTAATGTTGCCCAGTAATGGCGCACCATTTTGATATTGGTATCGTTTGATTCTGAGCCTGAACTGCTAAAAAATACATGACTGTAATTATCACCTGCGAGTTTTACAATACGCTCAGCCAACTTAACCGCTGGCACATTAGCCGTTTGAAAAAAACTGTTGTAATAAGGTAATTCTTGCATCTGCTTAGAAGCTGCATCTACTAAAGCTTTGCGGCCATACCCTACATTCACGCACCACAAGCCAGACATCGCATCTAATATTTTATGGCCTTCAGAATCCCAAATATAGATGCCATCCGCTTTAGTGATAATGCGCGCGCCTTTTTCCGCCAATCCTTTGTGGTCGGTAAATGGGTGCATATAATGTGCAGAATCTATGGTCTGAATACTGCTGGTGGTCAAGTCTGTCATTGTGTTCATGGTGTTCTCAATTCTAAATATTAAACATGCATTAGTTAGTGTTTTCACACGTGCATGAGTAAATGCTCGCGTTCCCACGGGCTAATCACACGCATAAACTCATCGTGCTCGGTTTCTTTCACCGCTAAATACACATCCACAAAATTTTTGCCAAGCACATCATGCAAGGCAGTTGCCTCTTCCAGCCCGCGCAAAGCTTCTGATAAACCACGCGGCAATTGATAGTCATGCGCATAAGCGCTTCCAGTTGTGACTTCCGTCGGCTTGAGTTTTTCTACAATGCCTAAATAACCGCAAGCCAGTGTCGCTGCCATTGCCAAGTATGGGTTTGCATCCGCACCCGCCACACGATTTTCGACGCGACGTCCTGCTGGATCAGAAATCGGTACACGAATACCCACAGTACGATTGTCATAACCCCATTCAATGTTAATGGGTGCTGCACCGTCGCGCACAATACGGCGATACGAGTTTACATAAGGGGCAAGCAATGCCATAGCCGCCGGCAGATATTTTTGCAAACCTGCAATATAATGAAGAAAGAGCGGTGAAGCTTCACCATCGGGCTTACTAAAAATATTACTTCCTGTTTTGGTGTCAATCACACTCTGGTGAATGTGCATGGCAGAGCCAGGCTCATGCTGCATAGGTTTTGCCATAAAGGTAGCGTACATGTCGTGGCGCATGGCAGCTTCGCGCAATACTCGTTTAAAAAAGAATGATTTATCGGCCAAAATCATTGGCTCACCGTGCAAAAAGTTGATCTCCATTTGCCCTGCGCCAAATTCGTGAATCAGCGTATCGAGCTCCAAGCCCATGCTTTCGCAATAATCATAAATATCTTCAAACAGTGGATCAAACTCATTTACAGCATCAATACTGTAAAGCTGGCGGCTAGTTTCTCTGCGACCACTGCGTCCGATTGGCGGGGTGAGCGGCAAGTCTGGGTCAGTATTGCGTGCAAGCAAATAAAACTCTAACTCTGGCGCTACTATTGGCGTCCAGCCTAAATCTTTGTACAAATTAGCCACTCGGCGTAATACATTACGCGGAGCAAAATCAATCGGCGAACCATCATGATTCATGCAATCCATAATCACTTGCGCGGTAGGGTCTGTTGCCCAAGGCACTAATCTAAGCGTAGTCGGATCTGGTATCAACACCATATCTTTATCAGTAAAGCCCATGACCCTATCATAGCCTTCATGGCCTTCTGGCGACTCGCCAGTTACCGAAACACCAAGCACCGCTTCTGGCAAACGCATCGCACGTTCAGTACTAAATTTCTCGCGTGGCAATATCTTGCCGCGCGCAACCCCAGTTAAATCAGGCACTAAGCACTCAATCTCGGTCACGTTGTTTTCAGTTAACCAACGATCCATATCTGCAAGTTCAAAATCTTTTAAATCAGGCATTATTTTCTCCAGCATTCTTTTGTTGTATTTTTATAATTTAGTTATTTTTAGTTGAGTTAAACAGCTGCATTTCTAATCAATCAGGTGGTTTGTGACGTTGCGCCCTCACATGGCAAGCGTCACCAAATGCTTTAAAAATCGCCAAATATTGCGGATTTTCCATCACTTTCCATTCAGGATGCCATTGTACGCCAAGCACAAATGACTTGGCGCCATCTACGCTCACCGCCTCCACTAAGCCATCCAGCGCATGCGCCTCTGCAATCAAGCCCACACCCAGCCTATCGATTCCTTGCCCGTGTAGAGAATTCACCATGATTTTATCTGTACCCAGCATCTTGGTTAATTGTCCGTTTACAACCAGCTTAACCGCATGCGCGACGGCGTATTGAGTATTTAGTGGTGAATCTTTTAATTCTCTATGGTCGTTCAAGTCATCCACTTCTTGCACAGCTTGATGCAAACTGCCTCCAAACGCCACATTCAACTCTTGAAATCCACGACAAATCGCCAACAATGGCAGGCCAGCATTAATAGCAGCGCGAATCAGTTTTAGGGTAAGCGCATCGCGAGCAGGATCTAGTGGCAGATCTGGGTTGAGCACGCTTTGACCAAAGTGCGATGGATGCACATTGGAAGGCGAACCAGTCAACATCACACCATCTGCAATAGCTAACAGCTCTTCAATTTCCAGTTGATTGCTAATCGCAGGCACTAACAAAGGCAAGGCTCCAGCCGCCTCAGCTACTGCCATAATGTACTTTTGCCCAACCGCATGAAAAGGATGCTCACCAATCTGCTTAACATCCGCAGGAATTAGAACGATTGGTTTTCGTTTGTGAGTTTTCATTTTTAGTCAGATTGCTTGCATCATAAGTTTGATTGTTATGCCTAATTATAATGAGCATTACTTAATCAATCTTAAGGATTGCAACAATTTAGTTAGCAGTATACTATCGCTTTAATTGGTAATGTTACAAGAGCCATTTAAGTTATTCAAATAGAGCCACTTTAAAATTATACTTTTGCGAAATGAAACAATTAGTCCTCTCCGAATGGTTGCTCACGCAGCTTAGTCTAGGCAAGTTTCCCACACGAATGCCTAATCATCGGCGCGTGTACGAGATGATTCGCCGCGCCATTACTGAACAAGTATTACCCTCTGGTAGCCGCTTGCCTTCCACTCGAAGTTTGGCTGATGATTTAAACGTGTCGCGTAACACTATTTTAGAGGCGTTCGATCAGTTGTTAGATGAAGGTTACGTGACGGCTCGAACAGGTAGTGGTACTTATGTTAGCTACAAGCAAACCGATTCTTTTAACCAGCAAACAGAAATTTTCGCGCGCGCCATCAATCCACTTAAAACCGAAGGCAAAATTACGCTTTCTAAGCGCGGTTTAGCAGCCTCTGATCCACCCGACAACCATGAAGTGCAACCCTTTACGCCAGGCGAAGACGATTACTCACGTTTTCCCATCGCACTGTGGCGACGCTTACTCAACCGTCATTGGCGGGCACTTAACCCCAAACTGCTTGATTCTAGTCATGATGGCGGCTATTTGCCTTTACGCCAAGCCATTGCTGATTATTTACGTGTTTCTCGTGTGGTCAATCTTAATGTAAATCAAGTTATCATCACCTCTGGCACCCAGCAATCCATTGATTTGTGCGCACGTTTACTGACTGATTACAACGACTGTGTTTGGGTAGAAAATCCTTGCTATTGGGCGGCACGCAGGGTGTTAGAAATAAATGGATTACAGCTACACCCTGTGGCTGTAGATAACGAAGGCATGGCGCCCAGCGCTGCAGATTTTCGCATCACGCCACGCATCATTTACACCACCCCGTCGCACCAATACCCCAAGGGCATGGTGATGAGCTATAGCCGCAGGCGCTTACTATTAGATTACGCGGATAATAGTGATGCGTGGATTATTGAAGACGATTACGATAGCGAATTTCGCTTTGAAGGTCGTCCCATCTCTAGCTTGCAGGGCATGGATCAACACAACCGAGTGCTATATTTAGGCACGTTTTCAAAAGTCATGTACCCAGGCATTCGCTTGGGTTATATGGTGATTCCACCACAATTGGTTGATGCGTTCAAAAATGGCTTATACGAACTTCAACGCCCTGGGCAAGTAATGATTCAGGCCGCATTGGCCGATTTTATCGAAGAGGGTCACTTTGCTAGCCACATTCGGCGCTTACGTCAAATTTATGGCGAACGCAGACGCTTATTGCAGGCTTCATTAGCAAGTGTCGCCAGCGTAGGTGCAAGGCTGTCTATGGTCGACTCTGGCTTACATTTAGTAGTGGAGTTTGACGACAATATTGATGATGTCGCTGTGGCCGAATCAGCTTCCCAACAAGGCTTACGCGTATATCCGCTCTCCAATTACTGTGTAGGAGAAAATCGTGAAAAAGGCTTAATCATTGGCTATGCATATTCTGCCACAGAAAATATAACCCATTATGGCAGCCTACTTGCTGACATTATTCAAACTGCTTTGAAAAAATAAATCACCTACTATATAATCAAGCGAATTAGGTACCGCTCTAATTTCGTGCTTTAGCCACTCGGTACAAGTGGCTTACACGCTTGTTTAGAGGTAACTTATGGCTTCTCCGCTTACAGCTTGGCTATTTTTAATTGCTAGCATTTTGTTTGAAGTTTTCGGCATGCTTTCGCTTAGATATTCTAATGGCTTTAACAACTTTATACCCACGGCTGGGGCAATTTCGTGCTTTATCGCTTCCATTTGGCTCATGTCTTTTTCACTTAAACAAATTGAAATGGGCATTACCTATGCGGTGTGGGCAGCAGCCAGCACGGCAGTTGTTGCTTTGCTTGGTATCGCGTTTTATCACGAATCAATATCGCAATTTAAAATATCAGGAATCGTCCTAATTGTGATTGGTGTTGTGTTGTTAAACTTATCTAATCAGTAATTTTAGCGATAGCCACAAACAGACATCGCTATTGTCTATAGGACATTATATGTACACTGCCACTTTTATATTTGACAAAAAGCAATTTGACGATGCCTTTTATACGCTAGATGCGATCATCGCCGAAATCGCCAAACAAACCGTGGGATATATTGGTGAAGAAGCATGGGAAAACCCAGCAACAGGCCGCGTCTGCAATGTGTATTATTGGCAAACCATGGAAGGCTTGCATGCACTAATGCAGCATCCAAAACATCTTGAGGCCAAGTATAAGCAAGCAAATTGGCTGGCTGGCTATCAAGTATTTATTGCGCAAGTGCAGCGCGCCTATGGTGATGGCAGCATTGCACACCCTACTTCGGGTTTTAATAATCAGGTATAAGGAGAAACTTTGCTAACCATTCGACCTGCTACTATTGCAGACTTAAACCAACTCGCGCAATTATTTGATGCATATCGTCAATTTTATGAGCAAGCTCCTGATATTGCGCTGGCCAACACGTTTATTGCCGAGCGCTTAGATAAGCAGGAATCGGTGATTTTTATTGCAGAAGATGGTGAAAAACAGCTCACCGGTTTTTGCCAAATCTATCCAAGCTTTTGCTCAGTGGCAGCTGTAAAAATCGGCGTACTATATGATTTGTTTGTGGAGACAAGTGTCAGAAAAACCGGAGCTGGTAAGGCACTTATGTTGGCTGCGCATGAATATGCCAAAAATAACGGTTTTGCTCGTTTAGATTTGAGTACCGCAAAAAACAACTTTGCTGCACAAGCGCTATATGAATCGTTAGGCTGGGTGCGTGATGAAATCTATTTTTCGTACAGCAAAGAAATTTAAGCCTTAACACCGTGAAAAATAACATGCTCTGCAGGCCAATATCCATAAGGCTGGTAGGGCATCGAAATGAATGACTTAACCGAATTTTTCTCTAAGCTGATACCACGCCATTCCCAACACTAGGGCGGGTGTGCGCAGTAATTTTCCACCAGGAAAATCATAGTGCTTAATTTTGCTAAACACCTCTAAACGCTGAGCTTGGCCGCTTATCGCTTCTGCCACCAGCTTACCTGCCAAGCCAGTCAACGCGACACCATGCCCAGAAAAGCCTTGTAAATAATAAATATTCGGCGCAATGCGGCCAAAATCTGGTGCGCGGTTCATGCTGATATCTACAAAACCACCCCAAGTATATTCAACTTTTGTATTGACTAATTGCGGAAAGGTTTCTGCCATACGTGCTTGCATTTTCTCGGTTAAATTGGGAGGCGTCATTGCGCTGTAACTTACTCGCCCGCCATATATCATGCGCCGTCCTTCACCAGATTTTTGGGCAGATAATCTAAAGTAATCTAATACAAAATTGGTATCACAAACTGCTGCATTTTGAGGTATTAATTTAGCTGCCAAATTCTCTTCTATTGGTTCTGTAGCAATGATATATGTACCTACTGGCATAATACGCTTGGCTAATTTTGGCGCTAAGTTTGGTGAAACTTCAGACAAATAAATATTGCCTGCCAGCACCACAAACCTCGCTTTTACACTACCTTTTTCTGTAGTAAGCGTAACGCTATCGCCTTGTTGCATCTGTGTCACAGCAGAGTGTTGATAGACTTTTACGCCTTGACTGGCAGCACCTTTTGCTAAGCCTAGGCAATAATTTAACGGATGCAAATGGCCGCCACGTTTATCATAGTAACCATTAAAATAGCGCTGACTACCAATCCAATCTCGGATATGCTCGTGCTCTATCCAGTTAGCATCAGTATCATAACCATATTTAGCCGCCATGCTATCAAACCACTGACGCAATTCTTTGCCTTTTTTTTGATTAACCGATACACCTAAAAAACCATCGGTTAGATCACATTTTATATCGAAGCGTTTTACTCGCTCACGCACTAAATCTAGCGCTTCTAGCGTCATGCTCCACACAGTTTTTGCGGCTTCAAAACCTAGCGCATTTTCAATCACACCTTGCTCACACGCTAGACCAGCAATCAGCTGCCCGCCATTGCGACCACTCGCGCCAAAACCTATGTGATTGGCTTCTAGTACCACCACTTTATAACCACGATCAGCAAGGTCTATCGCACTGGACAATCCAGCAAAACCGCCACCCACGACACACACATCAGTAATTAGATCATCTTCAAGCGCAGGATAATTGGGCGCCCCATTCGCACTGGCTGCGTAGTATGAGTTTTGCGTCAGCTTTAAATCGTTTGCGAGCATATTTAATTAAGATTCTTAAAAAAGCGGTGTTTTAAAATAGCATTATAGGTACAATACTAATTTAAAGTTGGTCTTTAAAGTAGTGCCATTTATTTAATAATTATAGAGCCATTTGCAGGTAAAAATTAAATGCAACATTTAGTCATCAATGCGCAAAAAATGATAGTAAGCGAACAAGCATGCTATTTAAAGTTGCATGCTAAATCCATTGTGCTATCTGAATCTGCTCACCAGCATTTTTTATATGGCGTACCCATGCACTGGATGAATGATTGGGGCACACCTACACCACTCTTTATCAGCCAAGCGAGTGGTTGCCACTTCACTTGTGCAGATGGTATCCACTACACCGATTTTTGCTTAGGCGATACAGGTGCGATGTTTGGGCACAGCCCGCCTGCAGTCGCTGAAGCGATTGCAAAGCAGGCGAGCCTTGGTTACACCACCATGCTCCCCTCTACTCTAGCGCCCGCCGTAGGCGAGGCTTTAAGCAGTTTTTTTGGTTTAGACTACTGGCAACTAGCTACTACCGCCACCGATGCGAACCGCTTTATGCTACGTTGGGCGCGTGCAGTTACAGGGCGTAACAAATTACTAGTATTTGATGGTTGCTATCATGGAACCATCGACGATACCGAGATTGATACTCATGAAGGCAGAACAGTCAATCGCGCAAGCTTGCTAGGCCAAGTATATGATTTAAGCCTACACACGGTTGCTGTACCATTTAACGATTTAGCGGCGGTTGAACGCGAATTAGCCAAGGGCAATGTGGCCGCACTGCTCACAGAACCCGCGCTTACTAACTGTGGCATGGTTTTGCCTGAACCTGACTTTATTGAAGCACTACGCGCACTCACCACAAAATATGGCACTTTACTCACATTAGATGAAACGCACACCATATCTACTGCGCGTGGCGGTTGGGCAAAAACCAATCATGTTGTACCAGACTTTTTAGTGGTAGGCAAACCAATCGCTGGCGGTTTACCCGCAGCAGCTTATGGGTTTAGTAGCAATATGGCTGCTCGCATGAAAGCAGCAAAAGACAATGCGCCTCCTGGCCATTCTGGGATTGGCACCACGTTATCTGGCAACATGATGACACTTGTAGCTATACATGCAACCCTCACAAAAACCGCCACAGATAAGGCTTACCAGCATATGCTAGCATTGGCCAAGCATTTAGAACAGCAGCTAACAAAAGTGATAGCCGAGCACAGTTTGCCATGGAACATCAGTCGCATGGGCGCGCGATTAGAATTACAATTTTGCGAAAACCCGCCTAAAAATGCCGCTGAAGCACGTGCCGCGCAGAACGACGGTATAGAGTCTGCCATACACTTATATCTACTGAATCATGGTGTTTTACTCACGCCATTTCATAATATGATGCTCATTTGCCCAGCAGCAACCGAGCAAGATATTAAAAAATTAGTCGATGTATTTAAAGAATGTTTAAAGGAGTTATGTAATGGTTAAAACAATAAATGATGTCATTGATTTTGCAACAAACCAAGTTGCCGAAGAAATAGACATTGTGCCGCAAGAG
>JANMYB010000003.1:0-31172 GCA_031381645.1 Methylotenera sp. | reverse complement strand
CACCAAATAAAAGCCACACCTTTGGGTGTGGCTTTTTTATTTCAATTTCTGTATGAATAGTAATTAGCAACCTGCTAAGATGTTGCCTAAATATACAACAATTAAATGACTAATTTAACTTTTCTCGTCACATTACTGTCAAGAAAGTTGATTAAAATCAACTTATAGGTTAACATTTTGGAACTTACAATCATATTTTCTGACAAATACAGTGTTGCAGCCGTGTCTAAAAATAGAGTATGTAAGGTTACAGATTTTCTACAAGAGCTTGAGGATGCATACCAAGCAAGTGCGGAAGGCCTGTTTGATGTAATGGAAAGAGTGAGTATTGATGGCCTTGATCAATTGCCCTACTCACTTTCACATTTTGTAGATAAAAAAGAAAAGATTTACGAGTTTATTAAAGGCGATCTTAGGCTTTTTTATTTCAAAGGACACGACAACTTGCTAGTAATTTGCACTTCTGTAGTAATTAAAAAAACTCAGAAAGTAAATAAAAAGCAGGTTGATTTAGCAATACGGCTTAAGTTAGAGTATTTACAGTCCGTTAAAGATGGCACGATAGTATTAATTGAGGACAATTAAAATGAAACTTAACAAAAAAATAGCTGAATACCTTGCTGGTAGAAAACAGCATGACTCTTACTGGGTCGAGCAACTAAAACTCGACTTTTCAATTTCTCTAGAAAAGCGCCGCAAAAATGCAGGCCTTTCATACGCTGATCTAGCTCATAAAATCGGTACCAGTCCTGCTTATATTTCAAAAATATTCAGGGGTGATGCCAACTTTACTATTGAATCAATGGTTAAGCTTTCTAGAGCGACTGGTGGAAAAGTAGAATTAAAAATTATTGATGATGGCATTACTGTAGACCACAGCATCTGGTTTGCAAAAATTCATCACTTACCAGCTGCAAATCAAGCAGTAATCAGTCCTAATGTTGTTGCAAACTTTGAACCCTATAGACTAGCAAGCTAATAATCATTATATGGACAAATTTCCAGTCGAACTAAAACAGGTGTATTTTACACGCTCGATTGTTGTAGCTTTACCAGAGTATCTACCAACTAATCCAGTAACAATAAACTTCCCTCCACAGAACAATATAAATGTTCAATATATCGAGGGCTCTGATAACGATTATGTTTTTGTGATGCAGACTTTATTGAACGAAGATAAGAACCCACTCGACCCATATATGATTGATATGGAGTGTGTTGCACAACTGCATATTAATAATGAGCTAAGTAAAGACGAAGCAATGAAGGCCGCCACCATTACTGGACACAGCGTAGTTTATGGCGCAATTCGAGAAGCGGTGTCTTGGATTACTGGCAGACATCCTTTTGGGCCAGTATCGTTAGGCTTGTCTGTTTTAACTCCAAAAACATCTGACGCTCCCGAGCAGATAATTAAAACGTGATTACTAAAACAAAAAAGCCCGCATTTAGCGGGCTTTTTCAATTAGCGTTAGCTAATTATTTGTTCATTACGTACATTGTTACTTCAAAGCCAAAACGCATTTCTGTAGCTGCTGGTGTTGTCCACATGATATTTTTCCTTTTAAGTTGGGCGTTTCACAATGATTCGCTTCATGTGTTGCATTATGCGCGCCAATTTAAAAGCAACTCTATGCGTGCTGCGTAAATATGCCTAGTGATTTTGCTTAATATCTATTTAACTTTTTATATTTGGCATGCCCTGCAAGCCAATATATATGCGGGTTATAGGGCATATAAATTTAAAATATTTGTGTCCTTGTTTTAATCTTAAAAATGGATTCCCGCTTTGCGAGCATCTGCTACGCAGATTGCCTGCTTAAACCACTACGCGGGAATGACGGAGATAAATTAGGTTGTTGATGTAATGGATGTGTATAAAAAACATCATTTTATAAACATATTACGCGAAACGTGATAAGAAAATGCGATTTTTTATACATATTGCAGTTAACATGATAAGATAATCGCAATTTCTTATCACGTTATTGGTGCATATTGTGGATAGCTTACAGATTCCTAACCAGCAAAGTTTAGAGGTGAAAGCCGTTTGGCAAGCACTTGCTGATGCGCATCGCCACTTGGCGGAGCTTAAAGGCTTATGCGAATCGCTGCCTAATAGCGCTATTTTGCTGGATACGCTGTCGATTCAAGAGGCGAAAGATAGCTCTGAAATTGAAAATATTATCACCACGCATGATGAGCTTTTTGCTTATGAGCAAAGCAGCTCAAGCTCTGCCGCCGCAAAAGAGGTGCAAAACTATATTGCCGCCTTGCGCGTGGGCTATCAGGATGTTTTAGATTCTGGCTTAATTTTGCTTAGAACAATTTTGCGTGTACAAGAAGCCGTGGAGCAAAACAACGCTGGCTTACGCAAAATGCCAGGCACTGTGCTTAAAAACCAAACCACAGGTGTTGTGGTGTATGCGCCGCCGCAGGATGCGGTGCCGATTGAAAAGCTGATGAGTGAACTGGTTGAGTTTATTCACGCAGATGATGAGTTAGACCCGCTATTACGTATGGCAATTGCGCACCATCAATTTGAAAGCATACACCCGTTTTATGATGGTAACGGGCGCACAGGGCGTATATTGAACTTGCTTATGCTACAGCGCGAAGGCTTGTTAGACTTGCCCGTGCTGTATTTAAGCCGCTATATCACTTCTACCAAAAGCCAATATTACCAATTGCTACAATCGACCCGTGAAACGGGGGGTTGGGTAGATTGGTGTGTGTATATGGTGAAGGGTGTAGCGATGACAGCCAAGAGCGAAGTTAAGCTGGTGAAAGCCCTGCGCGACTTAATGCAAACTACCAAGCACCGCTTGCGCAATGAGTTACCTAAAATTTATAGCCAAGAGTTGCTGAATAATTTGTTTCGCTATCCTTATACCAAAATTGAGTTTTTAGAGAAGGATTTAGGCGTTTCGCGCATTACTGCAGCTAAGCATTTAGATATATTGACTGCCAATGGTTTTGTAGAAAAAAGAAAAATCGGCCGTAAAAACTTTTATATCAATCAACCATTATTTGCGCTACTCACGCAGATTACGCTAGAAGCGTAAAGCTGAGGAAATTAGGCAGCCTTTTATTGGGTTTCAAAATATTTAGGTGATTGTGTCAAAAACAAAAAAGCCCGCATTTAACGGGCTTTTTAACTTAACAAAAACTAAACCAAATTAGGCAATATTTGCGCCAACAACAGCAGCCATTTGCATCATGTCGATTGTTTCGCCAACTTTAATATTGGTTAAATCTGTTAATTTGCCAGTTTTGCTAGTTGATTTTGTATTTTTGAAAATTGGGTGCAATTTAGCGTCGCATACAATGTATTTGCCTGCGTTTTCCGCTTTGCCGTTTACCGTTTTGGTCTGTAATTTGTTGGCTTTAATGTAATCCCATATTTTTTTGGTGATTTCAGTACGTGGTAGCGAAGCCGCGCCAACCAAGGCTGCTAGCTCACTTTTCATTTTAACTGGGGTGCTTAAACCTTTTGCTTCTGCCATTTTACTATCCTCTATATTGTGCTTCGGGTTGATGAAATTTTATTAATTGGCGAGTATGGCACATACAGGCAGATTGGGGCAAATAGATTATGACAAACATGCGTAATGGGTTAGATGATACTTTGGGTGCTTTAGAAGCATTCTGCACATTTAATCTGCCATGCAAGGCAATACCCATGCGGGTTTCGCATTCGACTTAGTGCTTTAGCAATTAGCGAGAATGGTGATGCCAATAACTGGTACAGGGCGTATTTTTATATTAAAGTCTTTGATTTCAAAACAAAAAAGCTCAGCGATTTCTCACTGAGCTTTTTAAGCTAACAATTATTCTTTACCAATTTGATACTCTTCGTAACTCACTTCTACAATTTTGCCAGTTGTCGCATCCACCTCAACTTTAATTTCTTCATTGTCTGCTTCTAAAATATCAAACTCGTAAGAGGCTTTGCCATCTGCCTCAAGCTCGTATTCTGTCTCACCCAATTTACCTGGGTGCACTGCTATTGCTGTGGCTAAGGCATCCGCTTCTGTTACTTTAGCCAGTGCTTTAAATCGCGCATCATCGGCTTTTACTTCTTCTTCAACTTCTGTCACTTTGCCTGATTTAGCATCACATTCAATATCCCACGATGTGCCATCGGCTGACTCTATATCAAACTCGTAAACGCCTCTTTTTTTCTCAGATTTGAATTCGACTTTAACAATAGTACCTTCATGTTTAGTAAGCGCGGCTTTAACGCATTTACCTAAGCTATCGTAGGCTTTAAGTTTAATGGTTTCGTGCCCTGCCATGGCTGCATTTGCAAAAAATACTGCTGCTATTAAGGTAGCGCTTGTTGTTAAGCGAAACATATTAATCTCCAGAAAATTGATAGGTAATGAATTACAGATTTATTTTAACATTTACAAATAACACTTACAAAAAAACCCAGCGATTTCTCACTGGGCTTTTCAAAGTCAATTAAAGCTTATTTATTCATTACGTACATTGTTACTTCAAAGCCAAAACGCATTTCTGTAGCTGCTGGTGTTGTCCACATGATTCGGTTTCCTTTAAGTTTGGCGTCTCACAATGAGTCGCTTCATGTGTTGCATTATGCGCGCCCAGTTAAAAACTACCCTATGCAGTTAGCGTAATTGTGGTTAGTGATTTTACTTAAATAGTATTGATATTTGTAAGTAAATATTGAGCTTGTGTTTGTAATGCGGCAATATCTTCCTCACTAAATCGATCCACATTTTTTGCCATTAAAGCGGTTCGCGGGTTGCGTGCAAACGTGTCGTAATGCTTGATTAAAAAATGCCAATATAAAGTGGTGGTTGGACAAGCAGTTTTGCCCGTTTTTAGTTCTGGCTTGTATTTGCAATGGTTGCAATAGTTGCTCATACGCTTAATGTACGCGCCACTTGCCACATAAGGTTTGCTAGTAAAACGCCCACCATTTGCGTATAAGGCCATGCCAGCAACGTTGGGTAGCTCTACCCATTCTACGGCATCTATATACATCGCTAAATACCAAGCTTCGACTTCACGCGGGTTAAGCTCAGCCAAAATACCAAACATACCAGTCACCATTAACCGCTGAATATGATGCGCGTAGCCGTGCTGCATGGTGTCGCTTACGGTTTGCTTCATGCAGTTCATTTGCGTATCGCCTGACCAATACCAATTTGGTAATGGGCGCGAGTGACTGTAATGGTTACTCTCACCCATTTGCGGCATATCGAGCCAATACACACCACGTATAAATTCGCGCCAACCCAATATTTGACGAATAAATCCTTCTACACTGGCTAATGGCAATTGTTGTTGTTCGTACGCCTTCACAGCAGCAGCAATGACTTCTCGCGGGTTAAGTAACTTTAAATTAAGTGAAGTAGAAAGTAAGGAGTGCCACAAATAAGGGCTTTGCTTATTGTCTGACGTTTGCCACATTGCATCTTGATAATCACCAAAGCCGACCAATTTATTGCTAATAAAGCCATCTAAAAATTGAAGCGCTTGCTCGCGGGTGACTGGCCAAATAAAGTTTTTTAGAGAGCCTGGGTGGTTGGGAAAGTATTTTTCTACATCATCTATGACTGCTTGGGTAAGCACATCAATATTCACTGGTGGTGCTGTTGGTACATCTTGTGGGCCTGCTTTGCTGAAAGGTTTACGATTTTCGGCATCATAATTCCATGCACCTCCAACAGGTTCAGCCCCATGCATCAAAACGTTATATTTCTGGCGCATTTTTCGGTAAAAAAACTCCATTCTGAGTTCTTTTTTACCTTGTGCAAAATGCTTAAAATCGGCTTTACTGCACATAAAGTGCGCATCATCACGGATGATTAATTGCGTGTTCAATTCTTTACACAGCGCAATTAAATCTTGCTCAATGCGATATTCACCTGGCTCGCAAATAATCACTTTTTGCGGTTTAAGTGCTGCAATTTGGTGCGCCCAAGCAGCTTTTAAAGTAGTAAAATCGTGCTCACCAAGTTTTAAATAACTTCCCTGAAAGTTTCGTGGATATTGACTCACAAGGCAGTCATAAAAATGCCGCATGGCAGATAAAAATAGCACGATACGCGCTTTATGGCTCCATACTTGTGTAGCCTCATGACTCGCTTCAACTATTAAAATAGCATCTTGCGAGACATCAAAATCTTCTAGTGCGGGGTTGTCAAAGTTAAGCTGGTCACCCAGAATCAACACGAGGTGTCGCATCATAGATTCACTTTCGATAACTTTCGACATCTGTCTGAGCAGTATTTAATTTCATTCCAATTTTTTGCCCAAGATTTGCGCCATGTCATGCTGAGACCACATTGCGCACAAGGTTTACTGGATAAGTGACTTTTATTGCCTTTAAATGAATATTCAGTTTTCACTCAAAATGTCTTTGTTTGCATCAAATACAGCGAATAATGCATGATGTTTTACGATTACTTTATCTCTTGTCCATCGACATAATTACTTTTGTACTTCACGCTACCATCTTTATTCCAGGCAGTTTCTGTGCCTTCTTTTTTGCCATTTACAAAATTACCTTGCACCCGCATTTGACCGTTATCGTACCATTGTGTAAAACTGCCATGCTCCCGACCACCTTTGTAATGAGCCTCTAACTTTAATTGGCCAGTTTCGTACCACTGGTTCCAGACACCATCCTCTTTGTCATCGACATAGTTAGTTTGAATGTATAACTTACCGCTGGCATACCAGAAAGTTTCTAAACCCTGCTTTTTACCATTAATTACATTGACGTCATACTTGGGTTTACCGTCTGCATAATATTCTTTTTGACTACCCGTAAAGCTATTATCAAAAATTGTCTGCGCAAATGCTGTGGTACTGAAAGTTGCCAAAATTAAGTAAGTGTATGTTAAGTAAAGTTTTTTCATAAAGTTAAGTGTATTCATAATAGTGATTAATTAGTTAAGTATTTAACCTAAGATACAAAATAAATTTATTTGTTCCGCGCTAGATTCTTATATCGACATCAAAATGAAAAACCCAGCATATAGCTGGGCTTTTTAGTTAAAAACTATTATTTTTTAACTTATTTATTCATTACGTACATTGTTACTTCAAAGCCAAAACGCATTTCTGTAGCTGCTGGTGTTGTCCACATGATTCGGTTTCCTTTAAGTTTGGCGCCTCACAATGAGTCGCTTCATATGTTAAATTATGCGCGCCCAGTTAAAAACTACCCTATGCAGTTAGCGTAATTGTAGCTAGTGATTTTACTTAAAAAAATTAATTATTGGCTTTTGCTTTGCAATCGTCAATTAGGTTAAACTCATCACAGCTTAAGGGGATAAGAAAATGTATAAAATTATCTTAATGTTGTGGCTGTTGATCGCGAGCACTAGTGCACAAGCCTCGTGGGCCTTAGTAACCAGCAATGAAGAAGCTGCTATTTATGCTGATATTTCCTCCCGTAGCAAAAGCGGTGACATGGTAAAAATGTGGGATATTACTGACTTTAAGCAGAAAGTTGCTGGCATTCATTACTCATCGGTTAAATCGCAGCGCGAATACGACTGCAAAGCCAAGAAAAATCGTACGCTTAGCTACTCGTCCATGTCAAAAAATATGGCGGGCGGGTTGGTAGTGAAGAGCAGCAATTTTGCGCGTCCGTGGTCGCCAGTTTTCTCTGGAGGTATTGTGGCCGCACTGTGGAAAGTCGCTTGCGCTAAAAGTTAAACTGATTTTTACTCACAAAATAATCAAAATTAAATGCCCTGTGAGGCAATATTCATAAGGGTTGCAAGGCATATATTTTTAGATTGTTTTGATTTACTTTAAAGTGAACGTCAACACATCTTGCTGGTCTACGTTATGTGGCTGGAAGTTTTAAATTTTTAAAAGGAGTTTTTATGAAGATTACACATGTTTTAGCAACAGTAGCTTTGGCTTTGGGTTTAACACAATTGGCTTATGCTAATCACCATGAAGGTAAAGATGGCAAAAGCTGTGAGCACAAGAAACATAGCATGATGGATAGCGATACCAACAAAGATGGTGCGATTAGTAAAGATGAGTTTATGAGCGGGCACCAAGCGCGTGCAGATAAAATGTTTGCAAAAATGGATGCTAATAATGATGGTAAAATCGACCAAGCTGAACGCGATGCAATGAAGGCAAAGTGGAAAGAACACCACGGCGAAATCGAACAGGGCGTTGACCACAAATAATTGTTAGGAATAACGATTAGAGCCACACATATTAAGTGTGGCTTTTTTACGTCTATTACAACCAAGCCTAAAGTTTCTTTAAAACGTGCCGAAATAGGGTTTAAGTGATTAATAATGATTTATAACTATTTTTGGATTAAACATAATGGAACATAGCGTAAATTCTATCGGCAACTATGCTTTTGAAAACTTAGATTTAGCTGATTCTTTGTCGCAATTGTATGAAAAAGATGACCATTTTAAAGTACCTCAGCATAGCTTTCCCCAAGTTGAGGCTGCAGAAAATCAATCACTTAGTAAATTGCAATTGCGCAAATCTTTAATTTATTTTGAGGTGCTTGAGCAAGTTGAAAAGGCCATAGCTGAGGAAAGCCAAGAAGTGCAGGACAATTGGTACTCTATCAAGCGCATTGCTCGTGATGATAAAATTTTAAACGAAATGGCTAAAAAGTTACATTTTACAGATCGCCAAATCGATTTTATTTTTGAGATGGGCGTCACTCTGTAGAATATTTCGCTACGCTTTTAAAAGCCACACTTACAAGTGTGGCTTTTTTATTTTTATGGTGGATAATTGCTTATCAATTCTTAAGGAGTAATGATGAGCACTTATCAAGTTTTGATTACGGGAGCCAACCGTGGTCTTGGGTTGGAATTTACCAAACAATACGCAGCAGATGGCTGGGATGTCCTGGCTTGCTGCCGTGCAGCCCAATCTGCAAAAGCCTTGCAGAGCATCGCTAATACAAATAAAAGTGTGCATATTCTCGAATTAGATGTTGCAAATTTCGCGCAAATTGACGTTCTGGCATTGCAACTGAAAGACCAAGCTATTGATGTGCTGATTAACAATGCGGGCGTTTATCCACCAAGTAGCTTTGGCGATACCAATTACGATGAGTGGGCAAAAGCGTTTAGGGTCAACAGCATGGCACCCCTAAAAATGGCGGAGGCGTTTGTGCAACATTTAACGCGTGGCCAGCTTAAAAAAATTGCTACTCTCACCAGCAAAATGGGTAGCATAGACGACAACACCAGTGGCGAGAGCTACAGCTATCGAGCCAGCAAAACGGCGGTGAATATGGTGATGAAAAGTTTATCGATTGACCTTAAACCTTATGGTATCAATGTGGTAACGCTGCATCCAGGCTGGGTGCGCACCGATATGGGCGGCCAAAACGGATTGATTGATGCGCACACCAGCGTGACTGGCTTGCGTAATGTGATTGAGCATTTAAACGTAAGCAATACAGGCAAATTTGTTGCATACGACGGAAAAGAGATCGCTTGGTAATCAGGTATTTTTAAAAGGTACACGCTCTTCTAGCTCGTTGGTGTAAGCAGCTACACCCTCAGATTCTCGACCCAAAAATTGTTTGATGGCTTCTTCAAAATCTGGATGCGCAATTTTATGGTATGAACAAGTCGGCCGTGGCTCAAATCCGCGCGCCAGCTTGTGTTCACCTTGTGCGCCACCTTCAAAAAAAGTAATTTTTTCTGCAATACAAAACTGCTGCGCTTGATAATAACAAAGCTCAAAATGCAGGCCAGAAACAAACTGCGCCGCGCCCCAATAACGACCATACAAGGTGTTTTGATTATAAATGTTAAGCGTGCTGGCGATTGACTCACCACCAATTTCTGCCACAATCAGCAAAATATTTTTTGGCATGGTTTTGCCAATTTCGCTAAAAAAAGCACGAGTTAAATATGGTGTAGAATGATGCTCAGTGTATGTGTTGCTATAACATTGAAAGAAAAAATCCCAATCGCTTTCCATGATTTCAGTGCCTTTAATCCAGCGACAAACTACGCCTGCATTTTGGATTTTTTTACGCTCTTGATGAATTTTTTTGCGTTTATCATGGCTTAAAGTCGTCAGAAATTCTTCAAAATCTGCATATTTTTTGTTCTGCCACCTAAACTGCACGCCAGTGCGCTTTAGCCAACCTACGGCTTCAAATTGCTTTGCGCTAACATCGTCTGGGAAAAGCACATGTGCACTTGAGAGCAAATTATTTTGCATCACTTTTTCCAGTGCTTCTATCATCAGAAATTGCGTATCTGCGCTTTTGCTTAATAACCGCGCGCTGGTGATGGGCGAAAACGGAATCGCCGACAATAGTTTTGGATAATAATCGAGGCCACTGCGTTGATAAGCATCTGCCCACGCCCAATCGAATACATATTCGCCATACGAATGGCTTTTTAAATAAAGCGGCATGGCGCCAACCAGCTTTTCGGCTTGTCTAACGATTAATGGCTGAGGGTTCCAGCCTGTACCTTGACCAACCGAACCCGAGTTTTCTAGCGCGCTCAAAAAAGCGTAGCTTAACAATGGCGTGCCGTCTGTGAGCGCATCCCAATGTGCAGCTGAAATTTCTTGAATGCTGTTAATAAACTCTACAGAGAAATTTTGCGACATAAAAACACTTTGAGCTTATGTTGCTCAAAAATCAAGGATTACGGGAAAGTGTTGCGGAAAAAACTAACTAGGACGTTTGCGGTTACTGGCTGCCTGTTTGTTGATTTTAGTTTTACTTTTAATAGCAGCTTCAGCTTCTTGAATTTTTTGTGCTTCCATTTTAGCTTCTGCGGCTTTTTGGCGCTCAATCGACTTTGCTTGCGCCAACTCAAGTTCCTCAAGCGTAATCACTTCATCTTCATCCACGTCGACGTAATTAAAATGCCGCGCGATTTGTGGCAAACAGTGGGTTACTTCTTCACGGTCTAGCGAGTCATCGCTATCTTTATTGCATTCGTTAAAGCGAGTTTCCACACTCTCTTTCATGGCTTTGCGTTTTTGCTCAATTTGATCATGCTCAGGGTCGGTCGATTTTGCATAGTCTGACAAGGCTTTCCGTAATCGCGCTCTATCATCTGGGCTGAAATTATATTCTAACGTTTGCTCTAAACTACCCGAGTCGGCTTCTTCATTGGTTTGTTTTTCTGTTATTAGCCTTTCATCTGGAAGCAAGGAGTTTTTGCCCCCAGCCAATGCAGGCAATGCTAATGCAATACTAAACAGAAACAGTATAAATGACGTAAATGAATAAGAATGTGTTTTAAAAACCATTTTTACAGTTGTCTCTTTGTTATTATATTCATTCAGAAATTACCCGAACTGATAACTATGAATTAAGGTTGTAAATGTAATGTTTCATATTACCGTATAATTGTAACTAATTGTAATATCTGCCTATTTGATACTTTAAAGGCTTAAAAGTTTTTTCAATTCTAGATTTATTAATTCTTAAAACATATACTACCTTAAACAGCAGTTATTACAATATTGTCAATTCGATTGTAAATTTCAATCGTAAGAAAGTTTATATCTATGGCTGAAAATAGCAAAAAAATATTAATGGTAGACGATGATGCGCGCATTCGAGAGTTGTTGCAGCGCTATCTTGCCGAGCAAGGTTTTAACATTAAAACCGTCGCCGACGCTGCAGAAATGGATATGGCGCTAAGTGCCGACAACTATGATTTGTTAGTGCTGGATTTAATGTTGCCTGGTGAAGATGGCTTAGGCATTTGCCGCCGCTTACGTGCTAACAATATCACTACGCCAATTATTATGCTCACTGCGCGTGGCGATGAAGTAGATAGAATTATCGGCCTAGAAATGGGAGCGGATGATTATTTACCTAAACCATTTAACCCGCGCGAGCTGTTAGCGCGCATTAACGCGGTGATGCGCCGCCATGAGTATAGCCCTGAAGGTGAAAGTACAGGCAAATCTGAAGCGTTTAATTTTGGTGAGTTTGTGTTCGATCCTTCTACCCGTAGCCTCAGCCGCAACGGCATGCAAATTACCATCACCAGCGGCGAATTCGCTTTGCTTAAAGTGTTTACTGAACACCCACGACAACCGCTTTCGCGTGATAGGCTGATGCAGCTAGCACGCGGGCGCGAGCTGGATGTATTCGACCGTAGCATTGATGTACAAGTATCGCGTTTGCGTCGTATTATCGAGCCTGACCCCGCGCATCCGCGATATTTGCAGACCATGTGGGGCTTTGGTTATGTGTTTATTCCAGATGGCGAAGCTACACACTAAGTAACTTTATTAGCTACTACATTGAAATACTTACCGCGCTCTCTACTCTCTCGCCTAATGTTGCTTATCGCCCTATTATTGGCGATAAGTATTTATGCATCGCTTAAGATTTTCGATTATTTCGACCGCGAACCACGCGCCACCACAGCCGCCTTGCAGGCCGTTACTATCGTGAATTACACTCGCGCCTCTCTCATAGCCTCTCATGAAAGTCGGCGCTTGGCGTTGCTTACTGAACTTTCTGGCCGCGAGGGTGTGCGTGTCTATGTGGCCGATTTTTTAGAAGACATTGAGCCACTTCCAGATGATCCATTCATCAATTTAATTGCCAATAAAATACGTGAGCGACTGGGCGTAGAAACTATTATGACCATTAATCATTATGGTATTCCTGGTCTATGGATTAGCTTTAACGTTGAGCAGGATGATTTTTGGGTGGTGATTCCCAAAATTCAAGTTGATAGGCCATTCCCTTGGCATTGGCTAGGATGGGGCGCAGTGGTTGGTTTGCTCTCTTTACTTGGTGCTTATTTAATTGCCGCGCGTATTAATCGGCCACTTAATTTATTGGTACAAGCAGCCGATAGATTGCGTAATGGTGAACCCGCGCCACGCTTGCCAGAAGACAGTATGGATGAGCTACAAGAAGTGAGCAAAACTTTTAACGAAATGGCAGACTCACTCGTTCGACTGGATAACGAGCGCACCTTGTTGCTAGCTGGCGTTTCACACGACATCCGCACGCCGTTGGCAAGGCTACGCATCGCGGTGGAGCTATTGCCAGAAGATAGCTGCAACAATATGAAGCTAGGCATGATTGAAGATATTGCCGATATGGACAGTATCATTCACCAGTTTTTAGATTTTGTGCGTGGCGTTGAAGGCGAGCCGACTAAAATGATGGACATTAACGTGCTATTGCAAGCGCTGTCCGAACGCCAAGCCCGTGCTGGACGCGAATTAAAACTAAAGCTCTCATCTACTTACTTTATTCCACTGCGTCCACTCGCCATGCAACGCCTGCTGGATAATTTGGTAGGTAATGCTTACGCCTACTCAAAAGGCAAGGTGGAGGTCAGTAGTGAGATTACCGCCGAAAAAATTATTATCCGCGTGCTGGATAATGGCCCTGGTATCCCAGCCGAACATGCAGAACGGCTACTTAGGCCTTTTGAGCGCATGGATAGCGCTCGCAACAAAAACGAAGGCGGTAGCGGCTTAGGTTTGGCAATTTGCAACCGCATCGCTAGGTTGCATCGCGGCAGTTTAGAATTAATAAACCGCCCTGAAGGCGGCTTAGAAGCTAGGCTTACGCTACCAATACAGCATTAATTAACTGCACACTTGATTTTTTCCTGCCAGTTTAGCTTTGTATAAAGCTTTATCTGCGCACATCACCATTTCATCCAAATTAGCGCTTATTACATTACAAACGCCAATACTACAGGTGTACTGCAAAACAACACCATCTAATTGAATTTTCTCGTTTTCTACATTTTTTCTAAACGTATTGATACGATTGATATTCTTTAAATATTGCGGCGATTGGCTAATCACAGCAAACTCCTCACCACCGATGCGTGCCACAATATCATCTGGAAATTGATTTTTTAATAAGTTGGCGAAGTTTTTAATTACCAAGTCACCCACATCATGTCCATGTCCATCGTTAATTCTTTTAAAATTATCAATGTCCATCATCATAACCGTCAGTGGGCTCTTAGCATCAAGCGTCGCGAGTAGTTTGCTACCCTTCTCGAAAAAATAACGACGATTATATAAGCCGCTTAAATAGTCCACATTAGATAGGCTTTTAGCCAACTCAATCGCATCTAACATGTCTAAGTTTCTAGAAACTCGACACAGTAACATTTCATAATTAAATGGTTTAGCTATAAAATCGTTAGCGCCTGCCTTTAGAAATTTGACGGCAATGCGCGGATCGGCAGAACCCGAAACGCCAATAATAATTAGCTCGTCTTTACTAAAGTTAAGCCGCGCTTGCTCTACAAAGGCATAGCCATCCATTACTGGCATTTTGCTATCCACCAGTACCAGCTTAATGTCTGGCTGTTTGTGTAGCGCCTCTAGTGCTTCTAAGCCATTACCAGAATATACCACCTCAAATTTTTGTAAAGCTAGTTCACGCGCTAGAATAAATCGCGAAACTTTCGAGTCATCCACCACCAATACTTTAATTTCGCAATTTTTAATCACTCTCGCAACCAAATCGCAAATATAAGCATTATCAAATTTATTACCTTTTACCACATAATCTATCACGTGGCGTTTAATTAACTGGTCGCGTATACCATCTTCATACTGATCTACAACCACGATAACAGGCAGATCAAACTCTTCTAAAATATCCACTTTTTCAAATGCGGATAAATCTTGAACGCTTGCGATATCAATGCTGGTAACACCAATAAAGAACTTATTGGCATCTTGTTTCAGGAGTTTTTTTGCATCTTCCAACGTGTGCGCAATAGTCACGAGAACTGGTAGGCGAGTTTCTAAGGCCTGCTTAAGCACGCTTGCATAACCCGCATCACCGCCTAGCAACAGCACATTAAACTGAGTCTGCTTGTTGCGACTTCTTGCGCCTTTTCTAAATTTTGCTTGCTGCATGAGATATCCTTATAAAGGCTAACCAAACAAGCTAGTTAACCTTAAACCAGTTCTTTATGGGTTGAACCAATTTAAAGTTTCGCGCAGTTTTACCACCTCGCCAATAATGGTTAAGCATGGCGGCTTCATTTCAGCGTCATTCACTTTTTCAGCTAAATCTGCCAATGTTGCAGCAACTACTTTTTGCTTTTGAGTGGTGCCTTGTTGCACCACCGCTGCTGGCATACTAGCAGATACACCATGTGCAATCAATTTTTCGCAAATTTCCTTCAAACCAACCAGACCCATATAAATCACCACGGTTTGATTTGGGCGGCTCATCGCTACCCAATCCATGTCGATGCTACCATCTTTGTGATGTCCAGTAATAAACAAACAAGCTTGTGCATAATCGCGGTGCGTTAATGGAATGCCCGCATAGCTAGAAACGCCGTTGGCCGCGGTAATGCCTGGCACGACTTGGAAAGGTACCCCACGCTCCATCAGCGTTTCAATTTCTTCACCACCACGCCCAAAAATAAATGGATCGCCACCCTTGAGACGCAATACTCGCTTGCCTTGCAGGGCAAGCTTGGCAAGCAATTCGTTAATTTCCTCTTGTGGCATAGTGTGCTGATCGCGCGATTTCCCTACAAAAATCAGCTCTGCATCGCGGCGTACTAGTTCCATCACCTCTGGGCTGACGAGCTTGTCATACACGCAAACATCACATTGCTGCATTAGGCGTAAAGCTCTAAATGTGAGTAAATCTGGGTCGCCTGGGCCGCCGCCCACCAAATACACTTCGCCTTTGCTTGCGGTAGTATCTGCGTCATTCAAAATATCTTGCAGTAGCTCACGCGCGGCTTGCTCTTGCCCCGCTAACACCCTCTCCACCATTGGTCCTTGGAGCACATTCTCCCAAAAAATTCTGCGTGCTTGCGTGGTAGAAAACTTCGCTTTGACTTGCTCGCGAAACTCGCCTGCAATCGCCGCAATGCGTCCATAGCTCGCTGGCAACATGGTCTCGATTTTCGTGCGAATATAGCGCGCCAACACCGGCGCATTACCCTCAGATGAAACCGCAATCACAACTGGGCTACGGTCGATAATCGAACCCATAGTAAAAGTACATAAATCGGGCGCATCCACCACATTCACGGGGATATTTTGCGCTTTTGCGGCTTCTGAAACCACAATATTTATCACTTCGTCATCAGTCGCGGCAATCACTAAACATGCGCCTTGCAGCTGATTTTTCTCAAAATTAGCTTTTATATATTTAATTTTTTTCGCATCTGCTAAATCTTGCAGTTCATGGCAAATTTCAGGCGAATACAAAGTAATCGCGGCTTGCGCTTTTAGTAGCATAGTGACTTTGCGCATGGCAACATCGCCACCGCCAATCACCACGCAGAGACGGTTTGAAATATTTAAAAAAATGGGTAAGGCTTGCATGTGTGCTTTCAATAAAACTTTGCGCTATTTTACCCCGCATCAGCGCGATGCGCTAAAATTACGTTTTTACTAGCTTTCGACACTATTTTGAGCAAAAAAGTATTTATTAAAACCTTTGGCTGCCAGATGAACGAGTACGATTCGTCGCGCATGGCGGATTTGCTGCATGCAGATAACGGCATGACGCAAACTGAAAATGTGGATGAAGCGGATGTGATTCTGCTCAACACCTGCTCGGTGCGCGAAAAAGCCGAAGAAAAAGTGTTTAGCCATCTTGGACGATTTATTCCACTCAAACAAAGAAATCCTAATTTAATCATCGGCGTCGGCGGCTGCGTGGCGAGCCAAGAAGGCGACAACATCATCAAGCGCGCGCCATACGTCGATGTGGTGTTTGGTCCGCAAACCTTACACCGCTTACCTGAGATGATTTCTGCTAAGCAAAAAAGTGGTCAGTCGCAAGTCGATATTACGTTTCCAGAAATTGAAAAGTTTGATTATTTGCCCTCACCTCGTGTTGAAGGTGCAAGCGCATTTTTAAGCATTATGGAAGGCTGTAGTAAGTACTGCAGTTTCTGTGTGGTTCCTTACACACGCGGAGAGGAAGTCTCGCGTCCATTTGCTGACATATTGCTAGAAGCCACACAGCTGGCTGAGTTAGGTGTAAAAGAAATCACCCTTTTAGGTCAAAATGTAAATGCTTATCGCACCGAACATGATGGCGTCGAGGCTGATTTGGCGATGCTGATTGAGACCATCGCCGAAATTCCGCAGATTGAACGCATCCGCTTTACCACCAGCCACCCAAACGAAATGAGCGAGCGGCTAATTGCATGTTTTGCTAACGTGCCAAAACTGGCGGTGCAGTTGCATTTGCCAGTACAAGCGGGTTCTGACCGTATTTTGATGGCAATGAAGCGTAATTATACGGCGCTGCAATATAAAAGCATTATTCGCAAATTACGCGCCGCCAACCCAAACTTAACCTTTACTTCCGACTTTATTATCGGCTTCCCAGGTGAAACCGAAGCAGATTTTGAAGCGACTGTTAAACTGATGACTGATGTTGGTTTTGACGCCAGTTTTAGCTTTTTATACAGTCCGCGCCCTGGCACACCCGCAGCATTCATAAAAGACGATACACCAGAAACCACTAAATTAGCGCATCTCTCCAAACTTCAAACTATTAATGAAGCGCAAGCTAAAGCGATTTCTGAAGCCATGCTAGGTACCACGCAGCGCGTATTAATCGAAGGCGTATCGTGGAAAGATGTAACTTTGCTTGCTGGTAAAACCGACAACAACCGCATTGTAGATATCGCGGGTGATACTAATTTGGTTCACCAATTTGTGCAAGTTAAAATTACCGATGTTTCTAATCCACGCCGTTTACAAGGTGAAATCGTATAATGGAAATCACACTACAGCCAGAAGATAACGCCCGCCTAGCCAACCTATGTGGCGCTCTGGATGAAAATATTAAGCAAATAGAAACCGCGCTCGAGGTAAATATTAATCGTCGAGGCGGCACGTTCAACATAAGCGGCAAGCTAGATAGTACAAGGCTTGCAGCGCAGTTGATTGAGAACTTTTACATACGCGCTAAAAAACCTCTCGAACTTGAAGACGTGCAATTAGGCTTGGTGGAAATCGACAAACTGAAACCTGAAGATGTTGCGACAAGCGCCATGCCTGTATTAATGACTAAGCGTGGCGATTTACACGGCAGAACGCCGCGCCAAGTGGAATATCTACAGCAAATTCAAGATCACGATATTACGTTTGGCATTGGTCCTGCCGGCACAGGTAAGACGTATTTGGCCGTTGCCAGCGCGGTAGATGCTATGTCACGAGACCGAGTGAAGCGTATTGTGCTGGTGCGCCCAGCGGTGGAAGCTGGCGAAAAATTAGGCTTTTTGCCAGGTGATTTAAACCAAAAAGTAGATCCCTACTTACGTCCTCTTTATGACGCACTTTATGACTTGGCAGGCTACGACACGGTGAATAAAATGTTCGAACGTGGCGCGATTGAAGTCGCCCCGCTGGCTTATATGCGCGGGCGTACGCTTAACCAAAGCTTTATCATTTTGGACGAGGCGCAAAACACCACGCCCGAGCAAATGAAGATGTTTTTAACACGTATCGGGTTTGGCACCAAGGCCGTGATTACGGGCGATGTAACGCAAATTGATTTGCCAAAGCATCAAAAAAGCGGCTTAGTAGAGACGGCGAAAATCTTAAAGAATGTCAAAGGCATTGCCTTTACGCATTTTTTATCAGCTGACGTTGTGCGGCATCCGCTGGTACAAAAAATTATCAATGCTTACGAAGAGTACGAATCAAAACAACAAGATAAGTAAATGCCTGTCAATCCAATGAACTAAGTACTTTTTGTGTATCTGCTACATCAACCAATTACGAATACTTAGACTTAATATAGAAAAGCACATTACTTATCATTTAGGAGTACGTTATGGCACTCGTTTCACTGCGTCAATTATTGGATCATGCGGCAGAGCATGATTACGGACTCGCTGCGTTTAATGTCAACAATATGGAGCAAGTACACGCCATTATGCAGGCAGCGGATGAAACCAATAGCCCCGTTATTTTGCAAGGTTCGGCGGGAGCACGTAAATATGCGGGTGAGGCTTTTTTGCGGCATTTAGTGCTGGCTGCCGTTGAAACGTACCCACACATTCCTATTGTCATGCACCAAGACCATGGTCAATCTGCCGCGGTGTGTATCCAAGCTATGCGTTCTGGCTTCTCTAGCGTAATGATGGATGGCTCACTCATGGAAGACGCCAAAACGCCCTCTACTTATCAATACAATGTGGATATCACCAAAAAAGTAGTCGAAATTTCGCATGCTATTGGTGTTTCGGTTGAAGGAGAATTGGGCGTACTTGGCTCCCTAGAAACAGGTTTAGCAGGTGAAGAAGACGGCTCTGGTGCTGTCGGTGTATTGAGCCATGAGCAAATGCTCACCGACCCTGAAGAAGCGGCAGATTTCGTGCGTAAAACTGGTGTTGACGCACTAGCAATCGCCATTGGTACTTCGCATGGCGCTTACAAATTCACCAAACCACCAACTGGCAAAACCTTAGCAATTAGCCGTATTAAAGAAATTCACGACCGTATTCCAAATACCCATCTAGTCATGCACGGCTCATCCTCAGTGCCGCAGGAGTGGTTGCACATCATCAATGAATTTGGCGGCGACATGGGCGAAACTTATGGTGTACCAGTAGAAGAAATCGTCGAAGGCATCAAACACGGCGTGCGCAAAGTCAATATTGATACAGATTTGCGCATGGCCTACACTGGCTCTATCCGCAAATTTTTTACCGAAAAACGTAAAGAATTTGACCCTAGAAAATTCCAAAGGGCTTCAACCGATGCGATGCGGGACATTTGCAAAGCGCGCTATGAGGCATTTGGCTCAGCTGGTCAGGCAGCTAATATTAAACCTATATCCTGCGATCAAATGGCAATGCGCTATTTGAAGGGTGAATTGGACGCAATTGTTAAATAAAAAATGATAAGTAAAAGTAACTTAAAATAGAAAACTTATTTTTGATGATACGAGATTAATCGATTCACTTCATTCGCGCTACCCATCATCACTGACACGCGCTGATGTAAATCTGTTGGCTGAACTTCTAAAATTCTCTGCGCGCCTGTCGTCGCGACGCCGCCAGCCTGTTCAACAATAAAGCTCATTGGGCTAGCTTCATACATTAAGCGCAACCTACCGCCTTTGGCCTTAAGTTTAGCGTCAATGGGGTACATATACACGCCACCACGTACCAAAATACGGTGCACTTCCGCCACCATAGAAGCTACCCAGCGCATATTAAAATCTTTTTTACGCTTACCCTCTTTGCCTTGTAAGCATTCATCAATGTATTGCTGCACAGGCTCTTGCCAAAAGCGGTAATTGGACATATTAATCGAAAACTCTTCTGTGTCTGCAGGCACTTTTATATCTGGGTGCGTCAAAATAAATTCATCCGATTCACTATCTAGTGTAAACCCATTGACGCCATTGCCTGTCGTAATCACTAACATCGTCGATGTGCCGTACAAAGCATAGCCAGCGCAGACTTGCGAGGTGCCTAGCTGCATAAAATCCTTTAAAGTTGGCGCTTTATTGGCACTTTTTAGTAGTGAAAATATCGTGCCTACCGAGATATTTACATTCACATTCGACGAGCCATCCAACGGATCAAACAACAACAAATATTGACCATTTTGCTTATGTTTATCGGCGATTTCAATCATGTCATCCATCTCTTCCGATGCCATGCCCGCCACATAACCGCTACGTTGATTACATTCTATGAAAATATCATTGGTAATCACATCCAGCGCTTTTTGCACTTCACCCTGCACGTTTTCAGAACCCAAACTGCCCATATTGCCAGCCAGTGCGCCGCTTTCTATCGCCACCGCTATTTGTTTGCAGGCAGTAATAATATCGGACAACATTGCGCTTAACGCTACGGCGTGTTCACCTTGCAAGTGCTGTGATAGAAATTTAGCAATCGTGATATTTTGCATTATGCCTAGATTATAAACCCTATAGAGTGTTTACGTAGCATGATACGCTGAAAAGTACTTTTATAGCATGCGGGCTAAGACTTCATGCCCTGCAGACCTTATGGATACTACCTTACAGAGCATTTATTTTTAATTTTATTTCACTAAATATTAATTTTTAACGTCACTTTTACGCGACTGCCCACTATAATTTTTTCTTTTTTTCTCACGTCTGCTTTCACAGGCAATATATAAGCGCCTAATTTGGACGCTGGGAAAATTGAAGTATCCCAAGTCGTCGCACCGATGGTCACTTGCACGCGCACAGCGCCCCAACCACGAAGCTTGTCATGCATGTTTTCATTAAAAAATTTGATTTCTTCGGATTTATCTTTCGGCAAAGTAATAAAATGCCAGGCGCCTTTGCCCTGCCACAGCCAGCATTCCGCAGTAAATGTAAAACTTAAATCCAGCATGGTTTTTCTCGCGCAGTTTTTGTTTATTTACAGGTCTTATTTAATTATATAATTGTTAAATGCCTCAGTTAAAATTTTCTCTGCAAATTGCAAGTCAGCTTGCAAACACTCCTGCGCGCGTACTTTTTAAAAAATGGGCGCAAGCTGCGCTGCGTGTGGAAACTGAGGTGACGATACGCATTGTGGATGAGGACGAGGCACGTATTTTAAATAGCACGTATCGCGGAAAAGATTACGCGACCAATGTGCTAACCTTTCCACTCACCGAAACGCCGCGTTTAATGGGCGATATTGTCATCTGTGCGCCAGTAGTGGCGGCGGAAGCAAAATTACAAAACATCACGCTAGAGGCACATTTCGCTCACCTCACCGTGCACGGTGTGTTGCATTTACACGGTTACGACCACGAAATCGAGCCGCAAACGGAGTTGATGGAAAGCCTAGAAATTTCTATTTTAGCCAAATTAGGGTATGCTAATCCTTATCTCATCACCGAGGACACCTGACTCCTAATGAAAATCGCTTTTGACTTTGTCGCTTTCGCCTTGCCGCACCCAAACATGCTGTCTATGGCTCATCTTCTTGTCATAACCGATTTTGCTTAGGAATTAGCATGGCCTCCGACCCGGAAAAGCAAAGCACCAAAACCAGTTTATTAGAGCGCTTAAGCAATTTTTTGCTGCGCGAACCTGAAGACCGCGAGCAACTTTTGGCGCTGTTACACGGTGCGTTTGAAAATCACCTGATGGATGCTGACTCGCTCGCCATGATAGAGGGCGTGCTGCAAGTGAGCGAGATGCAAGTGCGCGATATTATGATTCCGCGCTCGCAAATGGATGTCATCGACATCACCGATTCCCCCGAAAATTTTATTCCTCATGTCATCGAAACCGCGCACTCGCGCTTTCCCGTCATCGAAGACGACAAAAACGATGTGATTGGCATTTTGCTGGCAAAAGATTTGCTGCGTTATTACGCGGGTGAAGATTTTGAAGTACGCGATATGTTACGCCCTGCCGTGTTTATCCCAGAAGCTAAGCGGTTGAATATATTGCTAAAAGAGTTTCGCAGCAACCGCAACCATATCGCCATTGTGGTGGATGAATACGGCGGCGTAGCTGGCATGGTAACGATTGAAGACGTGCTAGAGCAAATTGTTGGCGACATTGAAGACGAATACGATTACGACGAAGATGAAGACAATATTTTAAAAGACGCAAATGGTCATTTCCGCGTGAAAGCGCTCACCGAAATTGGCGATTTTAATGAAGCAGTGGGTACACAATTTAGCGATGAAGAGTTCTCTACCATTGGCGGCTTGGTTGTGAATAAGTTTGGACATTTACCCAAACGCGGTGACAGTATCGTTATTGGAAACTTGAGCGTTAGCGTGCTACGCGCCGATAGCAGACGCTTACACGCCATGCTGATTGAGGTGATTCCAGACGAACCTTTTCCGATTGAATCGACCTAAAGTTTAAGCCAAAGTAAAATAAAACGAACTAAAATTGGTTTTATATCTCTTATTTTCAAGAATTGGAGATTTCTATGAAAAATTTAGCTTTTGCCGTTTTACTTGCAACAAATACACTGTTTGCTGGCGTTTGCTTAGCAGAAGAGGCGCAACCGTTAGCCAGCAAAATCCCTACCGAAGAAAAAGCTTTTGTTGATGCTATCAATAAACATAACAAAGCGACCATTATTGCCCAGTTCGGTGAGCCAGCCAAAGCGGAAGACGTAAAAGTAAAAGATTCTGGCAAAATTGTGGCTTCCATTTGGCATTATCACAACATCAATACGGCGGCGGATGGTAGTTACTATCCAACCACCGAGCTCGATTTTATTGACGACAAAGTGGTGCAAGTGGTGTTTCTAAATCACGATGGCTCTGAAGCGAACGATGGCAAAACATACGAATTACCAAGCGCTGAACCGAGCCAAGTCGAACCGAATATGTAGCAATAACACCTAATAAAAAAGGCGCTTTAAGCGCCTTTTTTATTAGGTAAAATAAGTACTTATTTTTTCTTCAAAGCATCGCGGATTTCACGTAACAATACGATGTCATCTGGCGTTGGTGCTGGTGCTGCTGGAGGTGCTTCTTTTTTCATGCGATTAACCATTTTCACCATTTGAAAAATCACAAATGCCAAAATAAGGAAATTAATCACGATGGTAATAAAATTACCATAAGCCAGCATTGGCACACCTGCTGTTTTAAGCGCAGCATAAGTACCCGCATTACCTGCTGGAATATCTGCTAAAGGCACAAACATATTGGTGAAATCTAGCCCACCAAAAATTTTGCCGACAATTGGCATAATAATGTCGTTCACTAACGAATCGACAATCTTGCCGAAAGCCCCACCAATGATGACACCTACTGCTAGGTCCATCACATTGCCTTTACTAATAAAATCTTTAAATTCCGATGCCATACTCATGCTTATTCTCCTTAAAATTATTTTGTATTAAAAACTTTAACGCACACGTAATATAGTCGCCTAGCCAATATCATGTCAATATTTCTTGGCCCAATATGCGCCCGCAAATGTAAACAATGATGAATTAACAGCTACAATCATAACCAACTCATTTTAATTTGTAACGCAATGATTTCAATAAACTCCCTTAAAATTTATGTACTTGCTTTTGCGCTAGGTGCCACAACAGTGTTGGGCTTCGCGCCATTCTACATTTTCCCAGTGCCTATAATCGCAATCGCAGGATTATGTGTTTTATGGTTAAGAACAACCACGCCACGAGCCGCATGGATATTGGGCTTCAGCTATGGTCTTGGTTTATATATAGTTGGCATTTATTGGATATACATCAGCCTGCACGATTTTGGCGGTATGCCCTGGTGGTTTGCGAGTTTTTGCACGTTATGCTTGTGCGCATTTATGGCGCTATTTGTTGGCTTTGTAGGTTATTTCAGCAAAAAACTAGCTTGGATGTGGCTAAGCGCGCCCGTGCTTTGGGGTTTATCAGATTGGGTTCGTAGCTGGATTTTTACAGGTTTTCCGTGGCTGACAATGGGCTACAGCCAAGTGCCGCACAGCCCATTGGTAGGCTACATGCCGCTAGTGGGCGTGTATGGCGTTTCGGTCATCACCGTTTTTATGGCGGTATTAATCGCGCACTGGCTAATAAAACCCAGCGCACTTTTTAAGCGCAACAGCATTGCAGCTTTAGTGTTCATCATTGTGGTTGGCAATGTGCTAAAAATAGTCGAATGGACAACGCCCATCGGCAAGCCAATTAGCGTTGCGCTCATTCAGGGCAATATTGCGCAAGATACAAAATGGTCGCCAGAAAAAGCGCAAAGCACCATTGATCAATATGTGGCGATGATACGCGCCAGCAACGCCGAGCTGATTATTTTGCCAGAAACCGCGCTGCCGGTTATTTCCAGCCAGCTCGACCCGAGCGTTAAAAACGCTTTGTCCGATTATGGCAAACAGCATCCGCTCATCATAGGCATGGTGGAATATAACGAAGACACGAGCGAATATTTTAATAGCGCCATTAGTTTTAGCGACGCGCCCAGCCAGGCCTACAAAAAAAATCATCTGGTGCCATTTGGCGAATTTATTCCGCTTAAAAAAGTCTTCGGCTGGATATATCGCGATTGGCTCAACATGCCCTTAAGCGATTTATCAAGAGGTAGCTGGGAGCAAGCACCAATGCGCCTTACGCTTGATGGAACGGTGCATCATATTGGCATAAATATTTGCTATGAAGACGTATTTGGCGAAGAAATCGCGCGTCAATTGCCAACAGCAACGATGTTAGTAAATATTAGTAACGATGCATGGTACGGCCAGTCTTATGCGGCAGATCAGCACATGCAGTTTAGCCAAGCGCGTGCTTTAGAAACTGGCCGCTACATGCTACGCGCCACCAATACTGGCGCCACCGCGGCAATTGACCAACACGGCTATGTGCTCGCTCATGCGCCGCACGATGTGCAAACTACGCTGGATGTCACTGCGCAAGGCTACACGGGCAGCACGCCTTATGTGCGCTGGGGCAATTGGCCGTTTATTATCTTTTGCTTTGTAGCAATTACACTATTATGGCGGCGCAAAACCAAGTAAAATCTAGCCTTTCGCGGCCTATAAAAATATTCAATGCAAACATTTCAACAAATCATTTTAACGCTCCAAAGCTATTGGGATAAACAAGGCTGTGCCTTATTACAACCATATGATATGGAAGTCGGTGCAGGTACTAGTCACACTGCCACGTTTTTACGCTCGCTCGGCCCAGAGCCTTGGAAAGCCGCTTATGTACAACCTAGCCGCCGTCCGAAAGATGGTCGTTATGGCGAAAATCCAAATCGTTTGCAACATTATTACCAATATCAAGTGGTGTTAAAACCCGCGCCCGCGAACATTTTAGAGCTTTATTTAGGCAGTTTAGAAGCATTGGGTTTTGACCTGAAAAAAAATGACATCCGTTTTGTGGAAGATGATTGGGAAAATCCCACGCTAGGCGCATGGGGCTTGGGCTGGGAAGTCTGGCTGAACGGTATGGAAGTAACACAATTCACCTACTTTCAGCAAGTTGGTGGCATTGATTGCAAACCGATTACCGGTGAAATCACCTACGGCCTAGAGCGCCTCGCCATGTATTTGCAGGGCGTGGATAGCGTTTACGATTTGCAGTATTCGGAAAATGTGAAATACGGTGATGTGTTCCACCAAAACGAGGTGGAGCAATCTACCTATAATTTTGAACATTCGGATGTGGAATTTTTATCGACTGCTTTCATCGCGCACGAAAAACAAGCGAAGCATTTGGTCGAAAACAAACTCGCACTTCCCGCTTACGAGCAAGTGCTAAAAGCTGCGCACACCTTTAATTTACTGGATGCACGCGGTGCCATTAGCGTCACCGAACGCGCTGCTTACATTGGCAAAATCCGTAATATTGCGCGCAGTGTTGCCGCCAGCTACCTCGAAAGCCGCGCTGCGCTTGGTTTCCCGCTTGCCTCAAAAGAACATGCGGCAGAAGTTCTGGCAAAACTAGAAAAAGAAAAGAAAGCAGCGTAATGGCAACACAAAATTTATTAGTTGAATTATTGGTAGAAGAACTACCACCGAAAGCGTTAAAAAAACTGGGCGAGGCATTTTCTAACATATTGTTTGAAACACTCAAAACATATGGATATACGACGGATAGTTCTGTAGTTACCTCATTTGCTACGCCGCGCCGTTTGGCAGCTCACATAACAGAAGTAGCAGATAAAGCTGCAACTAAACAAGTGGCACAAAAATTAATGCCTGCCTCAGTGGGGCTAGACGCAAATGGCAATGCAACTCCTGCGCTGGTTAAAAAGCTGCAGAGTTTGGGGGCTGACGAAAGCGTTGTGAGTCAATTGCGCAAAGAAAATGATGGTAAAGCCGATATTTTATTCCGGGATTTCATAGTGCCTGGTTTTACACTGGATGTCGGCTTGGCGGCCGCACTGGGAAATGCTATAGCTAATTTACCTATTCCAAAAGTAATGACGTACCAATTGTCTGACGGATGGACTAGTGTCAACTTTGTGCGCCCGGCGCATGGCTTAGTAGCTCTACATGGCTCAGATATTGTGCCATCATTGTTCCTTGGTTTGGTTACGAGTAATACAACGCAAGGCCACCGTTTTGAGGCAAAAAATGCTGTCATTACATTAAGCCACGCTGATAGTTACGAAAAGCAATTACTAGAAGAAGGTGCAGTTATCGCCAGCTTTGCAACGCGTAAAGCCGAAATTGTAAAGCAGCTTAACGCAGCCGCAGCCAAGCAAAACTTGAAACCGATTGATGACGACGCATTGTTGGATGAAGTCACCGCGCTGGTTGAGCGCCCGAATGTGCTTTTAGGCCAATTCGAAAAAGAATTTTTGGAAGTACCGCAAGAATGCTTGATTTTGACTATGAAAGCGAATCAAAAATACTTCCCACTTTTAGATGCTAACAATAATCTCACCAATAAATTTTTGATTGTTTCTAACATTTCACCAAATGACCCTAGTGCTGTGATTCAAGGCAATGAGCGCGTGGTACGCCCACGCTTAGCTGACGCTAAATTCTTCTTCGACCAAGATCGTAAGAAAACGCTGGAAAGCCGCATTGCTGATTTGGATAAAGTGGTTTACCACAACAAGCTTGGCTCGCAAGGTGCGCGTAACAACCGAGTAATGAAAACAGCCGTTGAGATTGCCAAGCAAATTGGCGATGTAAATTCAGTAACTAGAACCGAATTGGCCTCAAAACTTTCCAAGTCCGACTTAACTACTGATATGGTAGGCGAGTTCCCCGAATTACAAGGTATTATGGGGCGCTATTATGCGCAACATGAAGGCTTAGATGATGATGTCGCTTATGCGATTGAAGACCACTATAAGCCACGCTTTGCGGGTGATGAATTACCTCGTAATCAAGTCGGAATATACGTGGCTTTAGCAGATAAACTGGAGACTTTAGTTGGATTATTCAGTATTGGCGAAAAACCTACTGGCGATAAAGACCCATTTGGTCTGCGTCGCCATGCGCTGGGCGTTCTTCGAATACTGATTGAAAAAGACCTACCCTTAGATATGTCATCATTGAGCACTTGCGCAGCACTTAGCTTTCCGCCAATTCCAAATGAAACAATGCAATCCTTGTATTCATTCTTCCACGACCGTTTGTCAGGCTTAATGATAGAAAAAGGCTTTAGCACATTAGAAGTGGATTCTGTTATTTCACAAGCGCCAGAACGCATAAACTTAGTACCTAAACGACTGGAAGCTGTACATTCATTCGCAAGTTTAGCTGAAGCCCCTGCGCTCGCCGCTGCCAACAAGCGTGTGGGGAATATTCTGAAAAAAGTAGAAGGTGAAGTGAAGGCGGAAGTGAAGGCGAATTTACTTACAGAACCTGCTGAAATTGCGCTCAACGCAGCTTTAAGCAAAGTAAAACCAGAAGCAGATAAGTTGTTTGAAAGTGGCGATTACACGGCCTCTCTGCAAGCCTTGGCGGCCTTGAAAGCGCCGGTGGATGCTTTTTTTGACAATGTGATGGTGAATGCTGAAGACGTTAATTTGAAAAATAATCGGCTGGCCTTGTTGAACCAGCTACACCAAACCATGAACCGCGTTGCAGATTTATCTAAATTAGCGAGCTAATGTGAAACTCGTCATCTTAGACCGCGACGGCGTCATTAACCAAGACTCCGCCAATTTCATCAAAAATCCGAACGAGTGGATTGCGCTGCCAGGCAGCTTGGAAGCGATTGCAATACTAAACCAATCTGGCTTTCGGGTGGTGATCGCAACTAACCAAAGCGGCATTGCGCGCGGCTTGTTTGATATGGCAACCTTAAATGCCATTCACGACAAAATGCATCGTGCGCTTGCGCAGTTGGGTGGGCGTATTGATGCGATGTTTTATTGCCCGCACGCAGCAGATGACAACTGCACTTGTCGCAAACCAAAAACTGGCATGGTGGAAGATATTGCGCGCAGATTTTCGGTGGATTTAAGCGAGGTTTACGCGATTGGCGATTCACTACGCGATTTACAAGCGTTTAGTGATGCAGGCTGCAAGCCAATATTGGTGAGGTCTGGCAAGGGTGAAGAAACGCTCGCGCATGGCAACTTACCCCAAGACACACTCATTTTTGCCGATTTAAACGAGGCGGCGCTGCACATTATTGCTGAAGATTTGTAAGGCTGACTAAGTGCTATTTATACGCTCACTTTTGTTTTTTCTTGGCATGCTCATCATTTCGCCAATATTCTCCATATTAGTCATTTTGATAGCGCCATTCACTAGTAGCATTGCACGCAGCCGCGTAGCCAGCTATTGGGCACATTGCAGTTTATTTTGGCTCAAACTTACTTGCAATTTAGGGTTTGAGGTGCGAGGTCGCGAAAACATCCCTAACCACCCGTCCATCATCTTATGCAAACACCAATCCGCTTGGGAGACGATTGCGCTACAAGTGATTTTTCCGCCGCAAATTTGGGTGTTAAAGCGCGAGCTTTTGTATATTCCTATCATTGGCTGGGCATGGATGGCGATGGGTACTATCCCCATTGACCGCAGCGCAGGCCGCGAGGCGCTTAAAAAACTCGTCACGCACGGTAAAGACAGACTCACCAAAGGTTTATGGGTGGTGATTTTTCCTGAAGGCACGCGCATTGCGCCTGGCGCGCGCAGTAAATATCACATCGGCGGCGCTTGGCTAGCGGCGCATACGCAAACTACCGTAGTGCCCGTGGCGCACAACGCAGGCTTATTTTGGCGTAAAAATGCCTTTTTAAAAACCCCTGGCAGGATTACATTGAGCATTGGCAAACCGATTGAAACAGCGGGTTTAAAAACTGACGCACTCAACCAGCAAGTGGAAGATTGGATTGAGGCGGAGATGCTAAAACTGTGACCAATCAAATACTCACACTTGCAACTGGCGAGACGATTTCGTATCTTTTAGAACGCCGTCCACGCCGCACCGTTGGCCTAAAAATCACTGCGGATGGCCTAGTCGTGCATGCGCCAAAACGCATATTTGAATTTCAGCTCAATCAAATTTTGCAAGAAAAATCACACTGGATTCTCAACAAATTAAGCCAGCGCGAAGCGAATCAGGTTGAAAAAATTCAGTGGATTGATGGTGAGCATTTGCTGTATTTAGGTAATGATATTCAGCTCAGCATTTCGCCCAATCACCCCAATAAAAAGCCTATTTTTGATGAAAATAAACTGAAAATGACTGCCCTGCAGACCAATATCCATGAGGGTTACAGGCATGTCATTATTCAGTGGTATAAACAACAAGCAAAGTTAGATTTTAGTCGCAGATTGGAAATTTTAGCCGCGAAACTAGGCGTGGAAACGCCGCCGCTGACGCTCTCGAACGCGCAATCGCGCTGGGGAAGTTGCAATAGTCGTGGCGAAGTGCGGCTAAGCTGGCGCTTGCTACAAGCGCCGCCGCATATTATCAATTACGTCATTTGCCACGAGCTAGCGCACCTGAAACAAATGAATCACTCGGCCAAATTCTATGCGGTGCTCGAGCGCCTTTCCCCCAATTATAAAGCGGCGGAGAAAGAATTGAAGCTGCTTTCGCCACAATTGCACAGACTATAACAACTGTTTTACATCGCTCGCTATCTCGGCGGGCTTTTGTCCATATCCCATATAAAGCCTAACTTTTCCTGATTTATCAAACACATACATGCCTGCGCTGTGGTCTATGCTGTAATCATTTGCGCTTTTTCCATCTACTTTTGCGTAGAAAATTTTAAAGTTAGCCAGCGTTTCAGCAGTTTCTTGCGCATTGCCACGCAGGCCAATAAAACGCGCGTCGAACGAAGGCACAAACTTGGCCAATACTTCTTGCGTATCGCGCTCTGGATCCACCGTGATAAACAACACTTGCACCTCATTTGATTTGTCGCCGAGCAATTTCATAGCTTGTTTTAGGTCGCTCATGGTGGTTGGGCACACGTCTGGGCAGTGCGTAAACCCAAAAAACAGTACGACAACTTTATCTTTAAAATCTGCCATGTTGCGTAATTTTCCGTTGTGGTCAGTTAAGCTCAAGGTTTTGGCAAAATCTGCGCCAGTAATATCGGTGCCGACAAGTGGCGCTGACTCTTTGGCGGGGTTACACGCTGCCAACATCAACAAAAACGCAAAAACAAACAACTTTTTCATCTTAAAACTCCAACTTAATCAATAATTTGATTTTAACATGCTGTAAACAACTACGACCTTTAGTTTACAATATCGTTTTTACACAAAGAGAATAGCAACATGGCAATACCAAGCTCAATGGCAGACCGCGACG
>JANMYB010000101.1:0-37176 GCA_031381645.1 Methylotenera sp. | reverse complement strand
CATAAAATTGCCCATGAGCGAGCTCTCACCGCCGCCCAAATACTGCGCCAATAGTGGCGCCGCCATGTTGCCGCCTTTATCAATGCCGCCAATAATCTCTGGGCCTACATGTATGGCCGCACCAAAGCCCAAAAACAGCGTGAGCACATAAAAACCGCCAATAATCGCCATCGCCCACACCACACTTTTACGCGCTTCTTGCGCGTTAGGCACCGTAAAAAAGCGCATTAAAATATGCGGCAAACCTGCGGTACCAAATACCAGCGCCATGCCAAGACTAATCTGGTCAATCGGGTCTTTTAGAAACAAACCAGGCTCTAAAAAGCGCTGCCCAAGCTCTTGTGCACTCATGCTGCTGGCAGCAGTGCCTAATAATTTAGCCACTTGTGCCTGAATTTTTGGGTCATCGACCACCGCTTGTAAAAATGCAGGTAGACTAAAGCCATAAGGCAACCAAACTAATGTCACTAACACTAAGGAAGCGATTACCAATAGAACGGCTTTTACGATTTGCACGTAGGTGGTGGCGACCATGCCGCCAAATACCACGTAAGCCAACATGAGCGCGCCCACTGCGATGACGCTGACTTCATAATCGATGCCAATCAGTGTTTTAACCAGTACACCACCGCCTACCATTTGCGCGGTGAGGTAAAAAATGCTGACGGTGATGGTGGAAAGCGCGGCAATCATGCGCGCTTTTTTGGGATCGTTACGAAAAGCTAAAATGTCGCCCAGCGTGTATTTACCTATGTTGCGGCAGGGCTCGGCGATGACTAGCAGCACTGCAATATAGCCCATTAAAAAGCCAACCGAATACATAAAGCCATCGTAGCCATACAGAGAAATTAGCCCAGCAATACCGAGGAAAGAGGCGGCTGATAAATAATCGCCCGCAATCGCCCAGCCGTTTTGTAAGCCTGAGATTGAATTGCCAGCAGCGTAAAAATCTTCTGTTGATTTCACGCGTTTGCTTGCCCAATAGGTGATGACCATAGTGGCAGCGATAATGCTGCTAAATACTAAAAAAGTAAGCCAACGATATTCTGCAGAGACTGCTCCAGCAGCCAATGCTGGTGCGCTTTGCAGAGCCATTAAAATGGTGATTATTTTTCTCATAGTACGCCCTTAATATTGTGAGCGTCTTCTACCAAAGCTTTGGAACGTGCGTCAAATTCGCTATTGGCGCGCTTGGCGTAAATAATAGCGATTGCCCAAGCCACGATAAATTGCGAAAGCGCGAATAACAAACCGACATTGATGACGCCCCAAATTTTCACTTTTAAAATGTCTTGAAAATACGCAGTGCTGATGGGGAGTAGAAAATAAAAAATCAATGCAAACAACATCATGCGCCATAAGAATTTATTTTTGTCTCGATGCAAGGCCTGAAAACGCGGATCAGCCTCGACCGCCTCCCAGTGGATGTTGGATTTTTGCAAGGTTTTTCTCCCTATTTTTTTGAAATTATTGCATCGTTTTACTGATGATTGTACTGGTGATTGTACTGGCTTTGCGGTAAAATTTCTTCCCGTCTGTACGAATTTAATCGTGCGCCAATATTCAAGGGTTTTATGACCAAATATGTATTCGTCACTGGCGGTGTAGTTTCCTCTTTAGGCAAAGGTATCGCGGCCGCCAGCCTCGGCGCAATCCTCGAATCGCGTGGTATTAAAGTGACCATGCTCAAGTTAGACCCTTATATTAACGTTGACCCTGGCACCATGTCGCCTTTCCAACACGGCGAGGTTTTTGTGACCGACGACGGCGCAGAAACCGACTTGGATTTAGGCCATTACGAGCGGTTTATTAGTAGCCGTATGGGTAAGCGCAATAACTTTACCACTGGCCAAATTTACGAAAGCGTGATTAAAAAAGAGCGTCGTGGCGAATATTTAGGCAAAACCGTGCAGGTGATTCCGCACATTACCGACGAGATTAAAGCGCACATTCGGCGCGGTGCAGAGGGCGCGGATGTGGCGATTGTGGAAGTTGGCGGCACGGTGGGTGACATTGAATCGTTACCATTTTTAGAGGCTATCCGCCAAATGGGTTTTGAAGGCGGCAAAACCAGTGCCTGTTATGTGCATTTAACTTTATTGCCATGGATTCCTACCGCGGGTGAACTAAAAACCAAGCCAACTCAGCATAGCGTTAAAGAGTTGCGCGAAATTGGTATTCAGCCCGATATTTTATTGTGTCGTGCCGAGCGCGATATTCCCGAAGAAGAAAAACGTAAAATTGCGCTGTTTACTAATGTGGCTTTTGAAGCTGTGATTAGTGCGATTGACTCGGATTCGATTTACAAAATCCCAGGCTTATTGCACGACCAAATGATGGACGAAATTGTTTGCCATAAGCTGGATATTTTGGCCAAAGCGGCTGATTTATCGAGCTGGAAGCACATTACACAATTGTTGGCCAACCCAAAACACAATGTGGATATTGCCTTTGTTGGCAAATATGTCGATTTGGCTGATTCTTACAAATCGCTTACCGAAGCCTTAATCCACGCGGGGATTCACACAGAATCTAAAGTAAAAATTCATTATATCGACAGTGAAGAAATCGAAAAAAGTGGCACGGATGCGCTTAATTCTATGGACGCGATTTTGATTCCGGGTGGCTTTGGCGTGCGCGGCACAGAAGGTAAAATCGCGGCGATTAAATTCGCCCGCGAAAGCAAAATTCCGTACCTAGGCATTTGTTTGGGCATGCAATTGGCGGTGATTGAATTCGCTCGAAATGTGGCTGGTTTGAAAGATGCCAATAGCACAGAGTTCAATGCAAATGCACCACACAAGCTGATTGGCCTCATCACAGAGTGGAAAGATGCGACTGGAAAAGTGGAAGTACGCGATGAGCATTCTGACCTTGGTGGAACAATGCGTTTGGGTGCACAAAGCTGTCCAATCGTTGCGAATACGCTGGCGGCTAGTATTTACGGTGCGCAGGTGAATGAACGCCATCGCCATCGTTATGAAGTCAACAATCATTATGTAGAGCAGCTTAAAAAAGCCGGCATGGTGATTTCTGCGCGCACTACTGGTGAAGATTTATGCGAGATTATTGAGTTGCCAAAAGCCACGCACCCGTGGTTTGTCGGGGTGCAGTTTCACCCAGAATTTACCTCGAACCCGCGCACAGGCCATCCCTTATTTAAGGCTTACGTTGAAGCGGCTTTGGCACATAAAGGTCAAAAAGAATGAAACTATGTGGCTTTGAAGCTGGCTTAGACAAACCCCTGTTTTTAATCGCAGGGCCGTGTGTGATTGAATCGCGCGAGTTCGCGATTGAAACTGCGGGCAAGTTAAAAGAAATCGCAGCAAGCGTCGGTATTCCGTTTATTTACAAATCAAGTTATGACAAAGCCAATCGTAGCTCGACCAAGACTTTTCGCGGTTTTGGGCTAGATGAAGGTTTACGCATTTTAGACGAAGTGAAAAGCCAAATTGGCGTGCCCGTGTTGACTGATGTGCATACTGAGGAACAAGTAAGCGCAGTTGCCGCCGTGGTGGACGTGCTGCAAACGCCCGCATTTTTATGTCGCCAAACTGATTTTATTATCGCGGTTGCCACTTGTGGCAAGCCAGTGAATATTAAAAAAGGCCAATTTTTAGCACCACATGATATGTTGCAGGTGGTGAAAAAAGCCAAAGAGGCCAACGGCAATGCAGACACGATTATGGTGTGTGAGCGCGGTGCTTCGTTTGGTTACAATACGCTGGTTTCTGATATGCGTAGCTTGGCGATTATGCGCGAGACCAATTGTCCTGTGGTGTTTGATGCTACGCACTCGGTGCAGCAACCGGGTGGACAAGGCGACAAAAGCGGTGGCCAGCGTGAGTTTGTGCCGGTATTGGCACGGGCTGCAGTGGCGAGTGGTATTGCAGGCGTGTTTATGGAAACGCATCCTGAACCCGCAAAAGCATTGTCAGATGGCCCCAATGCGTGGCCGCTACATAAGATGGAAGATTTATTGCATTTGCTGGTGGAGATGGATAAATTGGTGAAAAAAGCAGGCTTTGCAGAGCAATTTTTGTAAATTATTAGAACTAACTTTGTAGATTAAGGAATAAAAATGAGCGCAATTGTAGATATTATCGCCCGCGAAATTATGGATTCGCGCGGCAATCCAACCGTTGAGGCCGACGTGCTACTAGAAAGTGGCGTTATTGGCCGTGCGGCGGTGCCTTCTGGAGCTTCTACCGGTAGCAAAGAGGCAGCAGAATTACGTGATGGCGATGCAGCGCGCTATTTGGGCAAAGGTGTGTTGCAGGCGGTGGAAAACGTGAATACTGAAATTACCGAAGCGATTATTGGCTTGGATGCTGAAGAGCAAAGCTTTATCGACAAAACTTTGATTGAACTGGACGGCACAGAAAATAAAGACCGTTTGGGCGCAAATGCGATTTTAGCGGTTTCGATGGCTTGCGCACGTGCGGCAGCGGAGGAGAGCGGATTGCCGCTGTACCGCTATTTAGGCGGCTCTGGCAGCATGCAATTGCCGACGCCGATGATGAATATTATCAACGGTGGCGCGCATGCAGATAACAGCGTGGACATGCAAGAATTTATGATTATTCCTGCAGGTTTACCGAGTTTTCGCGAAGCTTTGCGGTGCGGTGCGGAAGTATTTCATCAACTTAAAAAAACGTTAAATAAAAAAGGTTTGGCGACGACAGTGGGCGATGAAGGCGGTTTTGCCCCGAACTTGCCATCTAACGAAGCGGCCATTCAGTTGATTTTAGAAGCTATTTCAGCAGCGGGTTACGAGCCTGGACGTGACGTGTATTTGGGTTTAGATTGCGCCAGTACCGAATTTTATAAAGATGGAAAATATCATTTAGAATCAGAAGGCTTAGCGCTTTCATCGGCGCAATTTACTGATTATTTAGCCACTTGGTGCGATAAATACCCCATCATCAGCATCGAAGATGGCATGGCTGAATTTGATTGGGATGGCTGGGACACACTCACCAAACGCTTGGGTAAAACCACGCAGTTGGTGGGCGATGACTTGTTTGTGACGAACGCGAAAATTTTGCGCGAAGGCATCAAGCGTGGCGTGGCGAATTCGGTGTTGATTAAAGTCAATCAAATCGGCACTCTTACTGAGACTTTCCAAACCATTGAAACCGCCAAGCGCGCGGGCTACACGGCGGTTATTTCGCATCGCTCTGGCGAGACTGAAGATACCACGATTGCGGATATTTCGGTTGCTACCAACGCGTTGCAAATTAAAACGGGTTCGTTGTGTCGTAGTGAGCGCGTGGCCAAGTATAATCAGCTTTTGCGCATTGAGGAAGAGTTGGGCGATTCAAGTAGCTACGCCGGAATGGGCGCTTTCTATCAGCTATTTAAGTGAAAGCACTGACTTTAATATTTGTGATTCTAATTGCCTTGCTACAATACCCATTGTGGCTGGGCAAGGGTAGCTGGTTGCGGGTGTGGAATGTGAATCAGCAAATTGATGAGCAAAAAGAAAAAAATACGTCGTTTAAGCAACGCAATGAAACGCTTAATGCTGAAGTGCGCGATTTAAAACAAGGCAACGCGGCGATTGAAGAGCGTGCGCGCAGTGAGCTGGGCATGATTAAGCAAGATGAAGTTTTTTATCAAGTCATCGACCAGCCATTGCCGATGCAGCCTGCCAATCAATTACCAGAATCAGCCAGCAAAGAAGAGAGTGCGCCAGCCACCGCACCGAATAAGGCTGCTGGCGATACTCAAACCTCAAGTGAATAAGGCAATTTTTTCGTTTTAATCATCACGTTGTTCCAGTAAACTTCGCCCGTATGTTGCGCGTCTATGCGCATTTCAGCCAAAACATCAAAACCGTTTTCCAAATTTGGTGCAACTCTCACAATTTGGCCGACTTCATTTTGTGTTGAATCCATCACTTTATCACTCGCCTGCGGCGCGCTTGCAGATTGAATGCTGGCTAAATACGTACGGCGTTTTACGCTACCTAAATAATGCGTGCGTGCAACAATTTCTTGGCCAGTGTAGCAACCTTTTTTAAAGTTGATACCGTTTAAAATATCCAGATTAAGCATTTGTGGCACAAATTGCTCTTGGGTTTTTAACTCAACATCGGGAATCCCTGCTTGAATCTCCTGCCAGTTCCATTGCGTTTTTTCAACGATTTCACACTTGGTTTTAAGCGTATCTAAAATCACAGGCGCGTTCGTTGCGTCAGTGAAAATCTCGAAGCGTGTGCCGTTGATGCTTGGTAGTTTTAGAATCGTAGCACTCTCTAAAGTGACTAGCTCGTAATCTTCAGTTGGAATTTTTGAAAAGCTATGAACCAATATCTGTGAGGCTTCATGACCATTAATTCCGAACTTTATAATCGAGCTACTTACGTCTTTAATCTCAACTTTGCTGCGCATCACATACATTTTTAAGCGCTTTAGAATAGGTTCAACTAGCTCTCGATTGAGCTGTAAATGGATGTGGTCAGCATGTGCAAATGCCAGAAATAGCGCCAGCATGCGACCTTTGGGGTTGCAGTAAGCGCTGTAATGCGCGTTGCTACCGATGAGTAACTTCACATCATTCGTCACTTGGCCTTGCAAAAAAGTCACCGCATCCGCGCCGCTAATTTCTAACAAGCCCAAATGAGATAAGTCGCACAAAGTATTATTGTTTGTTGCTGTCATGAGCATTTCAACCTATTATTTGTTCATTATGGTCATGCAACCCATTCATGTTAAGCTTTTGCCTTCCAAGCTATTATTGGGGCTACTTGTAGGTGTTTCAATTGCTTGCTGCTTTATTTTGTTGAGCTTGCAACTTTTCTTTTTTCTCAAGCTAGTCATTATCGCGCTAATTATCGCCTCGAGCGCATTTTTTATTATGCGCGATGCATTATTACGGTTGCCAAATTCGTGGCAAACAATCGATGTGGATAACAAAGGTGCGCTGACCATAACCAACAAAGCGGGTCAAAAATTTCAATTAAAACTTGCGCCAAGCTCCTTTACCCATGAGAGTTGCACGATACTCAATTTTGAGCGAAAAGGCTTTAATTTTTCGCCTGCGCCAATGATTTTATTGCCAAATGCAGAGAATATAGATGAATTAAGACGTTTGCGCGTTTGGTTACGTTGGTTTAAGCATCAGGAGGATTTGAGCGCCGTAGACTTGTCAGCTTGACTTTTTTTGCGCTTATAAAGCCTGCGTGCCAACAATTCTTTAAAAATTTCTTTAGCTTCTCTCGCTGGATGTTTGGGCAAATAAGCGGCCAAAAATAACAAGCCAGCTATCCCTGCAAAATACCATTTTAATTCGAAATCGGCCTTACTGCGGCGTGCCGGCGGCTGCGCCTTCATCGCCGCCAATATGTTTTGTAAGCTACTACCATTCACGTAATTTCCACCTACTTCTTTGGCCAATGAAATGAGATATTTTTCATCCAGTCGTGATAGATAACGGTCACTTACTTCTCCAGCTACGCTATCTTCGCGCGTGCCAATATTTTCTTGCGCGATTTGTGCCACGCCAGGCTGCATGGCAAAGCTTTCTGCAGACCAGTAACCAATCAGTTGGTTTTTGTCATCTAATTTAGGAATCGCCGTGCCTTTATCGGAGCCGATGCCAACCAATAGCCAATCTTTACCACCCTGGAAGCCAGTTAAATCGCGGGTGTTGAAGATGTGCAATTTGGGTGTTTCTTCGCCATCACTAAAATAAACCACCTGCGCAGGCTCAGGAAAGCTACGAATCAGCTTCGCCAACGTGACCATACTTTCACGCACGCGACTGTTGCCAGACCAGCCGTTACGCCAATCCAAGTGATCAATCGTATCTTCAATCGCGGCAAAATTTTCACACACCTCAATCGGCGTGTAGAGCGCCGCCACGCTGACACCCGCAAATAAACCCATGCTCACTTGTGTGCCGCAAGGCATTTCGCCAATAATGCGGTGCAACAAGTATTGTTGATATTGCATGCGCGTGACTGGCTTGCCAAGTATGGTCATATCTTTTACGTTCATGCTTTGCGAAATATCCGCCACCAAAATATAGCTAAAAATATCGCGTTTAATGGGAATTGTCGGCTTAAATAGCGCGATAACGAGCAGTATTAAAGCCGCGTAAAGCAAAAGCATATCGCGGCGATGACGTAAAATATTAAACAGTTTTCTCATCAATTAATTAAATTTTAAGTTTATGGTAAGACTCTCAATTTAAGGCAAACCCACGGGCACATTGCCCATAATCAGCCCAGCTTTATCACCTTCACCTACGCCTGGCGTAGGTGTTTCAGGTAGTAAGCCGAGTAAGCGATCTAAATTATGCTTGGCATCCCATTGGCTGTTATCCAGCTTAAGCGACGCCACATATGCTGTTTTGGCTTGTTGCATCAAATATTCCGTCTCTTGTGAAACGGCTGCGCTACGCCCGCCCATTGCATTGGCGCGCAATAAGAAAATATTGCCCAGATTGTATTGCACCGCCGATTTTTGTGCGGCGTTTGCCTTTGGCATGAGCGCAGTAAATAGCAAAGTCGCTTCTTTAAAACGTTCTTTTTTAGCTAAATATAGCGCAGTGGCAAATTTTGCTTCAAAACTATCTTTATCAGTAACAGGAGTTTTACCTGCGCTAATCGCACGGTTAAACGCATCTACTTCTTGAATGCGCACATAGGTGAAGATGCTACCAGTCAAGCAAATTAAGGCAATCAGCGTAAAAGCCCAAGTGAGTTTTTTTACGTTTAAAAATCGTGCTAGTTTGTATGGAATGTTCAGTGCCATGTTTTAACCTCTAGGTATTTCACGCCAAGCAGTAATACAATCATGCCTGCGGCAATTAAAAAACAAAGGTTGGATAAGTCTTTGCCTGGAATTTTTTCAAAATATTTAATCGGTTTTCTCTCTTTACGATTAATGTCGTCAATCGCCAATTGTAAGGTTTTTGGATCTTCCGCCTCGTAGGCGTGAAACTCTGTTTTCATAGTTTTAAAAAACTCATAAAGCTCAATTTCGGCAGGCAAAGCTTTGTCTGGGTCGGCCTTAAACTTGGTATCAAAAATACTCAAACCGCCAGGCTGACGCAATACAATCCAATATAAGCTAATATGCATCCGGTCATACCAATCTCGAATTTTTTGTTGTGCATCCGCGCCAATTCTACCTGCGCCGTCAGACAGCAAAATCACCAAGCGCGAGCCAGAGTCTGGTACTTTTTCAAACAATTCCGCGCCAGCGGTAAGTCCGCTACCGATATTGGTTTGGAACAGTGCATTGCCCGCTGTTGCTTGTACTGCTGCTACCATCGCCAGTTTGTTCTCGGTAAGCGGTAGCACATGCATGGCCGAGTTGCTAAATGAAACCATGCCCATTAAGTCGTTTTGGCGAGATTGCACAAACTGTGTAATTAAGCGCGCCGCTGCGGCTGATTTGCTTTCGCCCACCGTGCCAACCATGCCAGAAAACGGATCATCCATACTCGCGCTTCTATCCAGTACCAAACCAATTTGCGCCCCTACGCCAATGCGTTCTACTTGTTGCTGGTTGGTATGTGGTGCACTCAAACCTAGCACAATAAATAGCAGTGTCAGCACCGCCAGCACCTTCAAAATCCAGCCTAACAGATCGGAAAGGGGGTCAGCGGGCAACATTTCAACCCATGAATAATTTTTGCTGTGGGCACGCTGAAACACCAGGGGCAAAAAGGCCAAAGGCAGCAACCATAATAACCAAGGATTTGAAAAAGCCATATTATTTAATATCAGGGCTTAAAATGTCGGGCACTAGGCCACGTTCGCAATCGCGACAACGACGGCAAAACTGCGCCAGCCACTGAAGCGGCTCACTGCCTGCGCCATGTTTGGCGTTGGGTTCAAAAAATACTTGGTTTGATAAGCCAAAAAATTGGTGTATTTCAGTTTTAATAGCATTAAATGCTGGCTTTTTGGCTAAAAACTCATCCAAATTATCGTTAAATAAACTATGGCCAGCAGTGGCATTTAGCGCGGTATGCATGCCAGAAACCGCATTCCGTAAACCCTCTTGCGTGTTGGCTTGCTTGCGAATTTGACGATAACTTTTGGCAAATGGCCCGCCCATGCGTGGCAACCAAGTATGTTTACCCAGCATATAAACTAAGCCCAGCAAACTTAATGCTAAAATGCACAGCAAGATTTTAAGGCGCTGTTTCTCTGGTGCACTATCAAGTAGTAGCGGTCCTCTATATGGGCTCATATCTTCTTCAATTTTGATTTGGCCAAAGCGCGCAATCGGCGAAATATTAAATTCGAAGCTGGGAATACGAAACTTTACTACCTCTTTGCCCTTGGATTCAACATTGATGATATGCAGATACTCGGCTGGAAGTGCTCCATTTTTAACGACATTTCTATTTGTCCATACTTGATAACTCAGCGTTAAGTTGTGGATTACTTCTGTGCCATTATCTTTACTGGTATGCTTAATATCGCTTAAATCAATACCAATTGGCTGGCCGCGATAACGTTTTTGATAGCCGATAATCGGCAACGATTCGGGGATGAGTTTGTAAGGTTTTTTGATGCTAATTACCATGTCGCGGGTCAGCACATCGCCCACCGTATAGCCTACAGTCCGCTCAGGGTCTTGTATTTGAAGGACAACCACGCCCGCCTTAATATCGGGCAGCGATTGGCTATCGAGCGCATGGGAAGCGAAAGCGCTAAGGCTTAACATGCATGCACATAAAATACGGCTGCATAAAAAACGTGTCATTAATTTTTTCATATATTTTATTGGGTTAAGCAGCTACAAATTGGTGAAAATACTCAGTCAGCATATCGGCGTCAAAGTCGCTTTCTACATAAAAAGGTGGCATGTCGAATTCCATAAAAATCTTATAAATTGCCGCACGGCGCGCTTCAAACGATTCAATAATTTTGCCGCGATAACTTTTGCGTAAAAATAATGTACGCCGTACGCCAGACTCAGGGTCGGTGACAGCGGTAATACCATGTTCGGGCAAGTTGGTGTATTCATCGGCATCCCACAACACCACAGGCACAATGTGGTGGCGCGTTAGGTTGGAAAGCGCACCTTCTAGTTGCGGCAGCGGCATATGAAAATCAGAAATCATAAACACCAACGAGCGTTCACGCGGCAAAAACCGCCATACATCATCAATACCTGCGCCAGACACGGGTTCTGGATGATATTCTTTTAAGCGTTCGGCCAGCTCAATCGCGCGATGCGATTTAAACGACGCGGTGCTAATCCAATCTTCGCGCACCACATCATCAAAACCAACAAATCCAAACGGGTCGGCGTTGCGCGTAGCAGAGCGCGCAACTGATTCTGCAATGTCGGCTGCTTTACGGATTTTGCGTTCTTTTGCGCCAAAATTCATGCTGCCTGATAAATCGCAAATCACAAAGACTGGTGTAGCACTTTTTTGGTTGAAAAGCCGCACATAGACTTGTTCCATGGGGTCACGCAGGGTTTGACGCAAATCGATACGGCGTGGATCAGGATAGTTTAGTAGTGAGGTATGTCCAATGAATTCCATGCCCATGCCGCGCTGCGTGCTGGCATGACGGCCAGGGTGGCGGCCGCGGTTACGCCAACCGATGTGGTAGCTAAATTCCTTAATATCTTCGATGGACATGCTTGTAAGCTAATTAAGGCGCGGCAACTGCATTGATGATATTACTCAACATCTCACGCGCAATCTCGGTGCGGCGCATTTCATACACGGGGCTAAATACAATTCTGTGCGCCACGGTGGCGTGAAATACCGCGTGAATATCATCAGGTGTAATCGCAGTGCGCTCGTTCATCCAAGCATTTACGCGCGCAGCGCGCAGCATCATACTCATGCCGCGCGGGCTGGCACCTGCAAGCACGAGGCGATTCATATCGACATTGGTGACTTTCACGCCATAGTCTGTGGGGTTACGGGTTGCTTTCCATAAATTAAGCGCATACTTTTCGAGCGTAGGCGATGCTTCAACATGTTTTTGAATCACACTTGAAAATCCGTTCAGGTCGTCAAATTTTAATACATCAGGTTTGACGGTATCAATTAAAGCATCAGCATCATGGAAACGTGTATCAAACATTAAGCCTGACATTACCGCATCATCATTGGGCACCACAATTGGTATTTCCATCATAAAGCGATCGCGCGCTGCAGAAGGAATTTCAAAGGTTTCTTCGCGTTCCACTTGGTTGCGGTCGGCAAATACAATCATGTGCGGAAACACGTGTTCTTTGTTGAACGCTGACAATGTGCGCTCGGCCATCACGCGCAACAGTAATGAATGCACTTGCGGACGCGCGCGGTTGATTTCGTTAAAGAAAAATACGCTTAAATTTTCTCCTGACATCAACAGAGGCCCCGCGCTTACGTGCGGCTTGCCATCTTCGCCCAAATAAGTGTGATACACCAAATCGTTTGGCATCAAGTCAATAGTGCCCTCAATGCGCTGATAACCGCCGCCAATGCCGCGCGTGAAGGCGCGCAACAGCGTGGTTTTGCCTACGCCCACATCACCTTCAAGCAACACGTGGCCGCGCGCAAAAATCGCAGTAGTGATGAGTCGCACTGGGTTTGCCTGACCAACGACTACCTTATTGACTTCGTTTTCTAAAGTTAGCGCATGGTTGCGCCAGTCGGCCAGTTGACGGTCGCTCATGGAGTTTTTCCTAAAAATTAAATGGTTAATTTGACTAGTTAATTGAACACTATATTAAATGAATTTGAGGTTAGTGTATACAGGTTTGTATAGCTTGCTTAAAATTTGAGGTAATTTAATCACAAATCGCCTTTAAAAATATTAAAATAAATGCTCTGTAAAGCAATATTCATAAGGCCTGCAGGACATGCTGATTTAGTTCGCCAGGTTAGTTTAAGTAGTAAAAATAGCTTGGTTTTGCGTACCACAATAAGCCCGCTTGCATCACTGTTTAAAGATAGTACTTTCGCTAAATTGATTTTCCAGCGAAAATAGCGTAAATCTCAACACAAACTTAAGTATAAATATAATGACAAGACAAAGCAGTTACACCAAAGAGGAGTTGTTGGCGTGTGGGCGTGGGGGAATGTTTGGCGAGGGTAATGCACAGCTACCGTTGCCGCCGATGTTGATGTTCGATCGTATTGTAAAAATTACTGACGAGGGTGGAAAGTATGGCAATGGGCAGATTATTGCCGAGCTGGATATATCGCCCGATTTATGGTTTTTCGATTGCCATTTTACCGGCGACCCTGTCATGCCAGGTTGCCTGGGGCTGGACGCGATGTGGCAGCTCGTAGGGTTTTATTTGGGCTGGGCAGGCGGTCCTGGGCGTGGACGGGCGTTGGGTGCTGGTGAGGTAAAATTTAGTGGGCAAGTACTTCCAACTGCCAAAATGGCGACTTATACTATCGATTTAAAACGCGTGATCATGCGCAAATTGGTGATGGGCATCGCCGATGCTACCATGACTTTAGATGGTCGCGAAATCTACGTAGCCAGCGATTTGCGCGTAGGACTGTTTACCAGAACTGATAATTTCTAATAAAAACAAAAAACTACAGGAGGAGCGCGAAATGCGTCGTGTCGTCGTTACAGGCTTAGGTATCGTTTCTAGCCTTGGCAATAATAAAAAAGAAGTTAAAGAGAGCTTGCATGCGGGTCGCTCTGGCATTAGCTTTCAGCCCGAATATGCAGAGCGCGGATTTCGCTCGCACGTGGCGGGCAATGTTAAGTTAGATTTAAGCGATTTAATCGATCGAAAGCTGATGCGTTTTATGGCCAAAGGCCATGCCTATAGTTGGATTGCGCTGCAAGAGGCAATTGCTGATGCTAATTTGCCAAAAGAACTGGTGTCGAATGTCCGCACTGGCATGATTGTTGGCGCGGGTGGAACTTCAACAGAAAGTATGTTGGAAGCCACCGATACTTTCCGTGAGAAAGGCGCAAAGCGCGTCGGCCCTTATATGGTGACCAAAACCATGGGTAACGGCATCATTGCTTGTCTGGCGACAGGTGCGGAAATCAAAGGTGTCAATTATTCCATTAGCTCGGCCTGTTCTACCAGTGCGCATTGCATTGGCAACGCAGTCGAGCAGATTCAATGGGGCAAGCAAGATATTATTTTCGCGGGCGGCGGCGAAGAAGAACATTGGACGATGAGTTTGCTGTTTGACGCAATGGGTGCGATGAGCAGCAAATATAACGATACCCCTGAAAAAGCCAGCCGCACGTATGATGCAGGTCGTGACGGCTTTGTGATTTCTGGCGGCGGTGGCATTGTGGTGCTGGAAGAATACGAACACGCCAAAAAACGCGGTGCGAAAATCTATGCCGAGGTGGTCGGCTACGGCGCGACTTCAGATGGCTACGATATGGTTGCGCCAAGCGGTGAGGGCGCAGAACGCTGCATGAAACTTGCTTTGGAAGGCATAGCCCACGTGGATTACATCAATACGCACGGCACCAGTACGCCTGTTGGTGACACCAAAGAGTTGGAAGCGATTCGTGGTGTATTTGCTGGTGGCGCTTATGGCAAGCTACCTGCGATTGCCTCTACCAAATCACTTTCAGGCCATGCATTAGGCGCGGCGGGTGTGAACGAGGCAATTTATACACTGATTATGATGGAAAATAATTTCATCGCGGCAAGTGCGAATATCGAAAACCTTGACCCTGCTGCCGAGGGCTTGCCTATTGCCACCAAGCGCATTGATAACGTAAAAATTGAAACCGCGCTATCCAACAGTTTTGGCTTTGGCGGTACAAACGCGACCTTAACGTTATCAACCAAAAACCTCTAAGCGCGTTAAGCTTTTAAGTTTGTCATTCTGAGCGAAGCGAAGAATCCAGTTTTAGAGTTCAAAGCCTGTACTCTTCGCCTAAATAAGTCCTAGACTCAGAATGACGGTGTGGAAAATTTAAATGCTCGTTTCCTAAAGAAGATTTATAAAAAATGAACAACAAAATATTTACTACCCTATTGATTTTACTCACACTTTCTGGCTGCGCGACCATGATGGGCGACCGCACTGTAAATGTCACAGGCGACCAAATTGCGCAAAAACTCAACGAGAAATTAGCGCTGCCCATTTCGCTACTCAAAGTGTTCGATGTCAATTTATCCAATTCTTTAGTTACTTTCGACAAAACTACTGGCCGCATGATAACGACCATGGATACCAAGCTTTCCAGTCAATTGTTTTATGAAAATTTAGCTGGCAAGCTGGGCATTTCTGGCAAATTGCGTTTTGACGCAGCAACAAATGCGGTTGTTTTAGATGAGCCAAAAATTGAAAACGTGAGCTTTAGTGGTGCAGATGGCAAATTCAATGATTTATTTAACGCACTGGCCAAAACCGTGGGCGGCCAAATGTTAAATGGCTTAACGCTTTATACCGTAAAACCAGAAGATTTAAAATTTGGTGGTACCAGCTATAGCCCAAAAGACATGGTGGTGACGGATAATGGCTTGCAGTTGACGTTAACACCAGCTAAATAATCTAAAACACATGCTCTGTGAGCCAATATTCATGAGGCTCTAGCATGCATCCTAGCATCAATGGGTCTTCTAGGCAGTTTAAATCAATAAAGCCGCCGCGACATTGCGACCTTCACTCATTAAAAAGTTATAAGTTCTGCACGCCGCCGCTGTAGTCATGCATTCAAGCGGAATGTCTTGTGCAGTTAAGTGTTGATAAATTCTTGGGTGCAAGAACTGGTGTTTTTCGCCTGTGCCTAACAAAACCACTTCTGGTTTTAGTTCTACATAATTTAAATCTAATAGTTGCGCAAAATGTATTTCCGCCAAGCTGGAAAAATCCGTCACTTGCCAATCTAAAATGAGTTTGTCCGCCATCACAATTAAATTGCTGGAATAGCGCTGTTTGTTGATTTCCACAAAACCAGCCCCATAGCCGGTGATTAAGTGATTATTTTCTGCTGTAGTTAAATGTAGTTTCATTATGCCTATTCTAGCTTGCCTTTCATTGAACGAGAACCCCATTCTAAGGTAAACTAGCGCCTTATGACTTCGCCAAAAAAACTACTTAAATCTACCAAACTTGCTAATGTTTGCTACGATATTCGCGGCCCCGTACTGCAACGCGCGCGCCAAATGGAAGACGATGGCCTGCGTATTATAAAGCTGAATATAGGTAACCCTGGCGTGTTTGGCTTGGATGTGCCAGATGAAATGCAGCAGGACATCGTGCATAACATCAATAAAGCGGGCGTTTATACCGATAGCAAAGGCCTATTCGAAGCGCGCAAAGCCGTTATGCATTATACGCAAAACAAGCATATCAAAGGTGTGACGGTAGACGACATTATTATTGGCAATGGTGTTTCTGAGTTGATTGTGATGGCCATGCAAGCGTTGGTGAATAACGGTGACCAAGTATTGGTGCCAATGCCAGATTACCCACTATGGACGGCTGCTGTGACACTTGCAGGCGGCACAGCGCGGCACTATATATGTGACGAAGCTACTGGCTGGTTGCCCAATTTAAAAGATATTGAAGCGAAAATTACCGCCAATACGCGTGGTATTGTGGTAATTAATCCAAACAACCCAACCGGTGCGTTGTATCCTGTTGAAACGCTAAAAGGCATCATCGATATTGCCCGTTATCACGGTTTGGTGATTTTTTCCGACGAGATTTACGACAAAGTGTTATATGACGGGAATACACATGTATCGATGGCATCGCTTGCCGATGATGTGCTGTTTGTTTCATTCAATGGCTTATCTAAAAACTATCGCGCATGTGGCTATCGTGCAGGCTGGATGGTAGTTTCGGGCGACAAAGAACATGCTGGTGATTATATCGAAGGTTTGAATATGTTGGCTTCGATGAGATTGTGCGCAAATGTGCCTGGCCAATTAGCGATTCAAACTGCGCTAGGCGGTTATCAAAGCATCGATGATTTGGTTGCGCCAGGTGGTCGGCTTTGCAAGCAGCGTGATTTGGCATACGAAATGATCACGGCAATTCCAGGGGTAACTTGTGTTAAGCCGAAAGCAGCGATGTATCTGTTCCCGAAGCTTGACCCTAAAATCTACCCAATAAAAGATGATCAACAATTTATTTTGGAATTGTTATTGGAAGAAAAAGTGTTGTTGGTACAGGGTACTGGTTTTAACTGGAAAACATCAGATCATTTCCGTATTGTATTTCTGCCTAATGCAGACGACTTGGCTGAGGCGATGAAACGTATTGCCAGGTTCTTAGAAAATTATCGAAAAAAGCATGGAGCAAAAGTTTGAAACAACTTAATGTAGGTCTTTTAGGTATTGGCACGGTTGGCGGCGGCACATACACGGTTTTAACGCGTAATGCGGCTGAAATCACGCGCCGTACAGGTGTGGCGATTAATGTGGTGCAAGTGGCTGATAAAAATATAGAGCTTGCCAAAAAAGTCACTGGTGGTAAGGTGGATATCACCGATGACGCATTTACCACGGTGAGCAACCCCAATGTGGACGTGGTGGTAGAGTTGATTGGAGGCTACAATTTAAGCAAACAATTGGTGCTAAAAGCCATTGAAAACGGCAAGCATGTAGTAACAGCAAACAAGGCGCTGCTTGCCTTGCATGGCAACGAGATTTTTGCCGCCGCGCAAGCAAAAGGTGTCATCGTTGCGTTTGAGGCGGCGGTAGCAGGCGGCATTCCCATCATTAAAGCGCTACGCGAAGGTTTAGGCGCGAATAAGATTGAATGGATTGCGGGCATTATCAACGGCACGACTAATTTTATACTCACGGAAATGCGCGAAAAAGGCTTGGCTTTTAAAGATGTGCTCGGTGAAGCACAACGTTTGGGCTATGCCGAGGCTGACCCAACGTTTGATGTGGAAGGCATAGATGCCGCACACAAATTAACAATAATGAGCGCAATTGCATTCGGTATGCCAATGAAGTTTGAGCAGGCTTACACCGAAGGTATCACCAAACTGCAGCAAACTGATATTAAATACGCGGAAGAATTAGGCTACCGTGTAAAACTGCTAGGTATTACTAAACGCACAGATGCTGGCGTGGAGTTGCGGGTGCACCCAACCCTGATTTCTGAAAAACGCTTAATTGCCAACGTAAATGGTGCGATGAATGCTGTGGTAGTGAAGGGCGATGCGGTTGGCCCAACGCTATATTACGGCGCAGGCGCAGGCGCAGAACCCACCGCCAGCGCGGTGGTAGCGGATTTAATGGATGTTGCACGATTAAGTGGCGCGACCGTAGAGCAGCGCGTGCCTTACTTGGCTTTCCAGCCCAATAGCGTGGCTGATTTGCCAGTATTGCCGATTGGCGAAATTAACTCGGCTTACTATTTGCGACTTCGTGCCAGCGATAAGCCAGGTGTGTTGGCGCGTGTGACTAAAATTTTAGCAGACCGTAATGTTTCTATTGATGCCATGCTACAAAAAGAGCCTGATGACAATGTAACCGAAGCGGATATTGTGATTTTGACACATGTGACCGTTGAGAAAAATATGGATGCAGGTATTGCTGAGATTGAAGCTCTACCCTCTATTGTTGGTAAGTTGGTTAAAATTCGCATGGAAGAATTAGGCCGTTAAATTAGTATGAAATATATTTCTACCCGCGGGCAATCGCCTGCACTTAGTTTTAGCGAAATTTTACTTGGCGGACTAGCCCCAGATGGTGGTTTATATTTGCCTGAATCTTATCCGCAATTTATTGATTCCGATTTAAGTGCTATGCGCGGCATGAGTTATCGTGACCTGGCTTTTATGATTTTAAGTCGCTTAATTGATGATATTCCTGTCGCTGACTTAAAAGCGATTATCGATAAAACATACCGTGCAGATGTTTATGGCTTTACGCGCAAAGACCAGAATGCAGACGACATCGCACCGATTTTAAAATTAGAAGACAACTTATATCTATTAAGTCTTTCCAATGGCCCTACGCTAGCGTTTAAAGACATGGCGATGCAGTTGTTGGGCAATTTATTTGAGTATGTGCTCGCTAAAAAAGGGGAAACCACCAACATTTTAGGCGCGACTTCGGGCGACACGGGTAGCGCTGCAGAATATGCTATGCGTGGCAAAAAAGGTATACGTGTATTTATGCTGAGTCCACATAAAAAAATGAGTCGTTTTCAAACCGCACAAATGTTCAGCTTGCAAGATGAAAATATTTTTAATATTGCCGTGAATGGCGTGTTTGACGATTGCCAAGACATTGTGAAAGCCGTGAGTAACGACGCGGCTTTCAAAGCGAAATACAAAATTGGCGCAGTCAATTCTATTAACTGGGGTCGTATCATTGCACAAGTGGTGTATTACTTTAAGGGTTATTTTGCGGTAACGACTAATAATATACAGAAGGTTGATTTCGCTGTGCCTAGCGGTAACTTTGGTAACGTATGCGCAGGCCACATTGCACGTATGATGGGCTTGCCAATTAATAAACTAATCGTTGCAACTAACGAAAATGATGTGTTGGATGAGTTCTTTAAAACAGGTGTTTATCGACCACGAGGCTCAGCCAATACCTACCATACTTCAAGCCCTTCAATGGATATTTCCAAGGCTTCGAATTTTGAGCGCTTTGTGTATGATTTGGTCGGAAAAGATGCAGTAAAAGTACGCGAATTATGGGCAAGTGTCGATAAAGGCGGTGCGTTTAATATTCAACATCTCATGCCAAAACTGGCGGATTATGGCTTTGTATCTGGTAGCAGTAATCACGCAAATCGCATGGCAACGATTCGTGAAACCAACAAAAAATATGGTGTGGTCATAGATACGCACACAGCAGATGGTTTAAAAGTCGCGCTCGAGTTGCGCGAAGAAAATACACCAATAGTGGTGCTAGAAACCGCGCTGGCAGTTAAGTTTGAAGATGCTATTATGGAGGCTATTGGACAAGCACCAGGGCGGCCTACAGCCCTGATTGCAATCGAAAATTTGCCGCAAAAATTCACCGTAATGGATGCAGATGTAGCAGCAATTAAAGCATTTATTGTGAAGAATACTTAAGCGCTATAGTGAGAGTATTTGCGATTTTAATGAGTCTATTTATTTCTAGCGTTTATGCTGGTTACGACGAAGATGTAACGGCTGTTAATAAGGACATGCCTAAACAAGTTAAGTTGTTTAACAAACGTCAAATCGAGTGCAATCATTGGGCTGGGGAAGAGCCTTATGATAAAGAGCGCGCAAAGGAAATTAATGCTGCAATAAGAAAGCAGAGGTGTGATGGTTTAGAGAAAGACGAAAAAAGACTTCTTGAAAAATATAAAACTAGACCAAATGTGATTGATTCGATTAACAAAGCAAAAGAATTTATATAAACACATGCAACAATATACCGACCTGATGCGCCATGTGCTGATGTATGGCAATAAAAAACAAGACCGCACTGGAACGGGTACGCTGTCGGTTTTTGGTTATCAAATGCGCTTTAATTTGGTGGATGGGTTTCCGCTACTCACCACCAAAAAGGTGCATTTAAAATCTATTATTCATGAGCTACTTTGGTTCTTGCAAGGTAGTACTAATATTGCATATTTAAAAGAAAACGGTGTGCGCATTTGGGATGAATGGGCAGATGAAAATGGCAATCTCGGCCCTGTATATGGCTACCAATGGCGCAATTGGCCAAAGCCAGACGGCACGCATATTGACCAAATTACCCAAGTCGTTAATATGATTAAGAAAAATCCTGATTCTCGCCGTTTGATTGTCAGTGCTTGGAACGTGGCGGATGTGGATCAAATGAAGTTGCCGCCTTGTCATGCATTTTTTCAGTTTTATGTTGCCGATGGTAAATTGAGTTGCCAGCTTTATCAGCGCAGCGCGGATATATTCCTTGGTGTGCCGTTCAATATTGCTTCTTATGCGCTACTCACCATGATAGTAGCGCAGGTGTGCGGTCTCAAGCTGGGCGATTTTGTGCACACGCTGGGCGATGCGCATATTTACACCAACCACATGGATCAAGTGAGTGAGCAGCTTACACGTGAACTTCGTGCCTTGCCGCAAATGAAAATTAACCCTAATGTGACTGATATTTTTAGCTTTAAGTTTGAAGATTTTACGCTAGAAAATTACGACCCGCACCCACCGATTGCAGGAAAAGTGGCGGTTTGAAATACAATCTTTCGCTAATTGTTGCGATGGCGCAAAATCGCGTCATTGGCATCAACAACACTTTGCCTTGGCATTTGCCAGAAGATTTAAAGCGTTTTCGCGCACTCACCATGGGGCATCACATGATTATGGGGCGCAACACCTACGAATCCCTAGGGCGTTTGCTACCTGGGCGTACCACCATTATCGTCACGCGAAATAAAAATTACAAAGTAGAAGGTGCGCTAATAGCACATAACCTGCAGGACGCATGGATATTGGCTTCTGGCGATGAGGAGCCATTCGTTATTGGTGGCGCAGAGTTGTATAAAGAAGGCCTAAAACTCGCCACGAAGCTATATATTACTGAAGTACGGGCTGAGTTTGTGGGTGATGCGTTTTTTCCAGCACTTGATGAAAAAAAATGGAAATTAGTTGAAAAAAAAGACCACGTTGCTACGAATGGTCTTGAGTATAGCGATTTAATTTATTCTAGAACTTAAATAATTTTTAAAACATGCTCTGGAAATCGCATGGATATTGAGCGAAAGCATGCGCTATTTCGCTACGCAATCCACATAGTAAATCGCTTCACCATCCACAATTTCTTTTACCAAGCCGTGATTGTCCGTTTCAAAACCTGGAAATTTCTCGTTAAATTCGCGTGCGAATTTTAAGTAATTCACGATGACTTTGTTGAATTTTTCACCTGGAATTAATAGCGGAATACCAGGTGGGTAGGGCGTTAGCAGTACAGCGGTGATGCGACCCTCAAGGTCATCAATCGGCACACGATCAATCTCACGGTGCGCCATTTTGGCAAACGCGTCGGTCGGCTTCATCGCGGGCACCATGTCTGATAAATACATCTCGGTGGTCAAACGTGCAATGTCGTTGGCTTTGTAAACAGCGTGAATTTGGTCGCATAAATCGCGCAAACCAATTTTTTCATAGCGCGGTTGTTTTTGCACAAATTCTGGTAGCACTTTCCATAGCGGTTGGTTTTTGTCGTAATCATCTTTAAATTGCTGCAAAGCCGCTACCAGCGTGTTCCAGCGGCCTTTTGTAATGCCGATGGTGAACATGATAAAGAACGAATATAAGCCAGTTTTTTCAACAATGACGCCATGTTCTGCTAAATATTTGGTCACGATTGCCGCGGGAATGCCAAATTTATCAGAGAAATCACCTTTGATATCTAAACCTGGTGTGATAATTGTCGCTTTAATCGGGTCTAGCATGTTAAAGCCTGGTGCCAAATCGCCAAAATCGTGCCAGGCTTCGTTGGCGTGCAACATCCACGCCTCGCGCTCTTCCAAGCCTTCCTCGCTTAAATCGTTTGGCCCCCAAACCTTGAACCACCAATCGGCTCCCCAATCTTCATCCACTTTGCGCATGGCACGGCGGAAATCCAAGGCCTCCATCAAGCTTTCTTCCACCAATGCAGTCCCGCCAGGGGCTTCCATCATTGCGGCGGCCACATCGATACTGGCGACGATAGAGTATTGCGGGCTGGTCGAAGTGTGCATCAGGTAAGATTCGTTGAATACATCGCGGTCGAGTTTATTGTTTTCGGCATCTTGCACCAATATTTGGCTGGCCTGAGATAAGCCTGCCAGCAGTTTGTGCGTTGATTGCGTTGAGAACACCATGCTTTCTTTGCAGCGCGGGCGACCCTCGCCAATGGCGTGATAATCGCCATAAAAATCGTGAAAGGTCGCGTGCGGCAACCACGCCTCGTCAAAATGCAGCGTGTCGATTTTGCCATCCAGCATGTCTTTAATTTCCTCTACGTTGTATAACACGCCATCGTAAGTAGATTGCGTAATCGTTAGCACGCGCGGTTTAGCTTTTTTATCGGTAATAAATGGGTTTCTATCGATTTTCTTTTGAATGTTTTCCCACTCAAATTCACTTTTTGGAATTGGCCCGATAATGCCAAAATGGTTGCGCGTCGGCATTAAAAATACAGGAATTGCGCCAGTCATAATAATCGCATGCAAAATCGATTTATGGCAATTACGATCCACCACCACCACGTCGCCAGGCGCTACAGTGCTGTTCCACACCATTTTGTTGGATGTTGAGGTGCCGTTGGTGACGAAGTATAAGTGATCGCAGTTGTAAATACGTGCTGCATTGCGCTCTGAGGCTGCGACTGGGCCAGTGTGATCGAGCAATTGGCCAAGCTCATCCACCGCGTTACACACATCTGCGCGCAGCATGTTCTCGCCAAAAAACTGGTGAAACATTTGGCCGACAGGTGATTTTAAAAACGCTACGCCACCAGAGTGTCCTGGGCAGTGCCAAGAATACGAGCCATCGGCAGCATACTCGGTCAGCGCTTTAAAAAACGGTGGCGCTAGGCTGTCTAAATACGTTCGTGCCTCGCGCAGAATGTAGCGCGCAACGAATTCTGGCGTATCTTCATACATGTGAATAAAACCGTTAAGTTCACGCAAAATCTCGTTGGGAATATGTCGCGAAGTACGCGTTTCGCCATGCAAAAAGATAGGAATTTCTTCATTACGATAACGAATTTCTTCGACAAATTTGCGTAAATTGTCTAATGCATCTTGATTTTCTTCAATAATTTCATTGTCGTCAATCGAGAGAATAAACGCTGATGCGCGACTTTGCTGTTGCGCAAACGAGGTTAGGTCGCCGTAACTGGTGACGCCCAGCACCTCAACGCCCTCGGCCTCGATGGCTTTAGCAAGCATGCGGATGCCCAAGCCAGAAGAGTTTTCTGAGCGGAAATCTTCATCGATGATAACGACGGGAAAGCGAAACTTCATTGAATTTCCTTAATTAAATCTTAGGTAGCGTAACGCCAACTTGGCCTTGATATTTGCCGCCGCGATCTTTGTAACTGGTTTCGCAAACATCATCATCATCAGCCTCAAAAAACAGTACTTGTGCGCAGCCTTCATTAGCGTATATCTTGGCTGGTAGTGGTGTGGTGTTGCTAAATTCCAGCGTCACATAGCCTTCCCATTCTGGTTCGAAAGGCGTCACGTTGACGATAATGCCACATCTTGCGTAAGTCGATTTACCCAAACAGATTGTCAATACATTACGTGGAATACGGAAATACTCCACGGTTCTAGCTAACGCAAACGAGTTGGGTGGAATAATACAGAAATCGGCATTCACTTCCACAAATGAATTCGGGTCGAAATTTTTCGGGTCGACAATGGTGCTGTTTAAATTGGTAAACAGCTTAAATTCTTTGCTACAACGAATATCATAACCATAGCTAGACGTGCCGAAAGACACCATGCGCTGACCTTCGGCATTTTGTTTCACTTGATGCGGCTCAAATGGCTCTATCATGCCGTGTTGCTCGGCCATTTTACGTATCCATTTATCAGATTTTATGCTCATGTTTTTCTATTCTTTAACTGTAAAAAATAATGCCCAATAACGTGATTGGGCATTATAAAGTGCATGACGATTTTTTGTGCGCTTTTTTACTTATCGCCGCCTAATTCTATGCTATATCGCCAAAATTGATCATCAGATTCGAAAATCACTTTTGAGGCTTCGGGATCGCGTGAGCCAGCAGGATATTGAGGCACAGGTTTTTTATCGGCTGCCCAAGCTTTAACGACTGGGTCAACCAAGCGCCATTGCGCTTCGGCTTCGGAAATATGTAGATAGTTCGAGTTGTCACCCTGCATCAAGTTCAGCAACAAAGCTTCGTAGGCGTCCACACTATCGTCTTCTGGTTGGCGGTTTGCAGCATCCAGTTGAATTGTTCTAGTTTCTGGCTCTAACCCTGGGATTTTTGATTGCAGTTCTAGCCGAATGCACTCGCGCGGTTGAATGCCTAAAATTAACCAGTTATTGGTGCGTGAAGTGTCATCATTAACTTGCAAAGGCGCTTTTTTAAAGCGAATCGCAATGCGTGTATCCGCCTCGTGTAAACGTTTAGCGGTGCGGATGTAAAACGGCACACCTTTCCAGCGCGGATTATCAATAAACAGCTTCAGCGCGGCGTAAGTTTCTACTACGCTGGAGTTGTCTTGAAGTTCCTCCAAGTAACCTGGGACACTTTCGCCATTCACCACACCAGCAGCATATTGCGCACGGAAAGCATGTTTGCCTAGGTCACTCAGAGGAATTGGACGAATTTGCTCCAACACCTTAATTTTCGCGTCGCGTACGCCTTGTGGTGTTAAGTCTTGCGGCATTTCCATGGCAGTTAAAGCTAGCGTTTGCAGAATGTGGCTTTGAATCATATCCCTAAGCGCACCCGTCGTATCGTAAAATTTGGTGCGGTCGCCCACACCCAACATTTCGGTGTTGGTAATTTGCACGTGATCGATGTATTGATTGTTCCAAATCGGCTCTAAAATGGTATTAGTAAAGCGCTGCAGCATAATATTTTGTAGTGCAGATTTGCCCAAATAGTGGTCGATGCGGTAAATTTGACTTTCTTTTAAATGCTTAGAAATTGATTTTTGCAACTCTTGTGCGCTGGGCAAATCGGTACCAAATGGTTTCTCAATTACCACGCGACGCCAATATTTGTCCTCGTTGGTTAAGCCTTCCGCAGCAAGCTGGTCGACCACTTGCGCAAAATCCACAGGTCGCACAGACAGAAAATACGCCAAGTTCTGCGGAAATATTTTTTCGTCGCTCAATGTGGTGCGCATTTTTTTGAATGCATCTGGGTCAGTTGGAGCGTTGGCGTGATAAAAATTACGTGCAATAAAACGCTCGAGTACATTTGCGTCCACACCGTTTTTAAATTTGGCGTCAAGCATGCTTTTAATATCTGCGCGCCAGGCTTCTTGCGTCACTTCTAGGCGGCCGACCGATAAAATCTTCATGTCCTTGGGCAGACGGTCAAGCAAATCGAGGCGGAACAACCCCGGGAAAAGCTTAACTCGGGCTAAATTGCCGCTTGCGCCAAACAAAACGAGAGTGCATGGGTCTATCTTTGTAGTCATTTGTTACCTTTTATAATACTTTTAATGATGCTCTGCGAGCTAATATCCATGAGGTTACTGGCATGGAATTTTTTAACTATTAAACCAATAACGGCAACATAATAATAAAATTTAATGGTGTCGCCTAGTGTCTACTTTCGGCTTATACACTATCGCTTGCCTTATCCAAATGGCCATAATCTAGTCTGCGGTGGAAAAGCGCCAACAGCAAGTTCCAGCTTTGCAACGGTACTGCGAATCAGGCTCAGCTGGATATTTACCAAGCACTACAGTGTGAAAAATATGCACGCGCATATCGCCAGTACGCATATCGATGTTTACAACTTCATTATCTTTATATTAGCATTTAAGGTTTCTTTTGATTAAGCCGATATAATAATGCATGGCAGTGTTTATACACAATAATCTATGTGATAAATGCGAAAAAAAGCACGGTAATTCCTGTTAGAATGCGACCTCATTTTTATCTGATTATTAAAGAACATGCAAAATAAAAATACACCCCAAATTACTCGCTGGAAACAATTCGACAATATAACCTCGCTAAGAAATAGCGTTTGCGATGTAATTGTAAAAAGTGCAAGAGAGGCTATAGCAAAATACGGGCATTTTTCAATCGTTCTTGCCGGTGGCAATACCCCTCGCGAGATTTACCGATCATTACGCGACATGTCAACAGAATGGTCTAAATGGCACATTTATATTAATGACGACCGCTGCTTGCCTGTTGATCATGAAGAACGCAACAGCTTAATGGTTGATCGGGCCTGGTTAAGCTACGTGGGTATTCCAAAAAATCAAATTCACAACATTCCATCCGAATTAGGCCCACTAGAAGGCGCAAAGGCCTACGCAAAAACACTTGCCAACGTGGGCACATTTGATTTAGTGCTGTTTGGTTTGGGTGAAGATGGTCATACTGCAAGTCTGTTCCCGGGTCATGCAGTGGATAATAGTGCAGATGCGGTGCCTGTATTTAACTCGCCCAAGCCGCCTGCGGAGCGTGTAACTATGTCTCAGAACCGTTTAAACAATACCAACGCAGCCATGTTTTTAGTCACAGGGGAAGGCAAGCAAGAGGCGGTAGATAAATGGCGTAAGGGGGTTGCTATACCCGCTGCTTTAATTACGCCTAAATGCGGTGTCGATGTGTATTGCTGTGAAGTTGAGTTAAAATAGTTTTAAATAACTACCCTGTGAGACTTATGGATATTGGCTTGCAGGGTGTGCGCTTTTTGTTATTATAAACAATTATTTTTTTCAATTAAATTTCCTAATAATCGCAACTGCTCTTTCTGAATCGCTATCAACTCGCCCCATTGGCCTTCGCGCAGCAAATCCACTTTTTCGTGTAGCAACATAATTTCAAGCTCGGCTTTTAAGTTAACTTCGTAGTCATGCTCAGCGCTTTGGCGGTCTTTTTCTGCTTGCCGATTCTGCGACATCAATATAATCGGCGCTTGAATCGACGCCAGCATCGACAAAAACAAGTTCAGCAAAATATAGGGGTAGGGGTCAAATGCTTTGTCGTAATGCACCAAAATATATGAATTTAAAATCACCCAGCATACTAACACCACGCCAAATAAAATAATAAACGCCCACGAACCGCCAAATTTTGCGACTGCATCCGCCGCGCGCTGACCAAAAGTTTTGCTATCATCTTGTTCTAACGAGGTATTTTTAGAGATGTGCTTTCGCTCGGTGATGTGCCTCGCAACTTTTTTTGCGCGCTCGTCCATGGCTTCATAAGCAGTATCCATGAGCTTTTCAGCGGAGTGTTGTTCCTTAACCATGTCAAACTCCTAACGCTGTTATTTTTAGTGAAACGAAAAAAATCTAGTTCAGCTTTTAAGTATTCTGAATCACAATATTCGGAAACTTGCTGCTGTGATCTAAACTGGCATTGGCGATTTTAACCGCGGCTTTACGTGCTATCTCTTTATATATGCTTGCTATTTTTGAATCGGGCTCGGCAATCACGGTTGGTTTGCCGCCATCGGTTTGTTCGCGAATACTGATGTCTAGTGGCAATGACCCCAGTAAATCCACTTGATAGTCATCGCACATTTTTTGGCCGCCGCCAGCGCCAAATATGTGCTCTTCATGGCCGCAATTGCTGCATATGTGCGTGCTCATATTTTCCACTATGCCCAAAATCGGGATGCCGACTTTCTCGAACATTTTCAAGCCTTTACGTGCATCGAGTAGGGCAATATCTTGCGGCGTGGTGACAATAATTGCACCAGTAACAGGTATTTTTTGCGCGAGCGTCAGCTGAATATCGCCAGTGCCTGGTGGCAAATCGATAACCAAATAATCCAAATTATTCCAACGTGTTTCGCGCAGCAATTGCTCCAAAGCGCCCGTTACCATTGGGCCGCGCCATACCATTGGCGTGTCGACATCCACCAAAAATCCAATCGACATCGCTTGGATGCCGTGCGCCAACATCGGATCCATACTTTTGCCATCCGAACTTTCTGGCCGACCAGAAATGCCCAACATTTGCGGTTGGCTAGGGCCGTAAATATCGGCATCTAGCAAGCCCACCGTTGCGCCTTCTGCTACCAAAGCTAGTGCTAAATTGACAGATGTTGTTGATTTTCCAACGCCGCCTTTGCCAGAGGCTACGGCAATGATATTTTTTACATTCGGCAATAAACTAACACCTTGCTGCGCCTTGTGCGCGACTATTCTTGAACCAATATTCACGTTGACATTTTCAACGCCTTGTAGCGCTTTTAAATGCGTTTCTACCAAGGTTTTGACAGAACCCATCACGCTTTTGGCGGGGTAACCCAGCACAATATCCACGCTGATGTGATTACTTGTAATTTTAATATTTTTAGCTGATTTACTGGTGATGAAATCTTTCCCAGTATTCGGGTCAACTAGCGTTTTTAATGCATTTTGGATGTCTAAATCTGCAATTGCCATGATGTTTTTTAAATTACTGAATAAAAAGCTATTTTAACGTATGTGTTGGCGACCGTCTTTGTTAAAATAGGTTTTTTAGCAAATTGGTTCATTTACCACATGTCATCTCCAGCCCGCAAAATCCTTGTCACTTCCGCACTTCCATACGCCAACGGTAGCATCCACCTTGGTCATTTGGTGGAATATATCCAAACGGACATTTGGGTGCGTTTTCAAAAAATGCAGGGGCACACCGTGCACTACGTGTGTGCGGATGATACGCATGGTACGCCGATTATGCTGCGCGCCGAGAAAGAAGGAATTACGCCAGAAGTCTTGATTGCCAATGTGCACAAAGAGCATAGTGCAGATTTTAAAGAGTTTCTGGTAGAGTTTGATAATTACTACTCAACCAATGCGCCTGAAAATAAAGAGCTATCGCAAACGATTTACCGTAAATTAAAAGCCAACGGCAAAATCGCCACCAAAACCATTGAGCAGTTTTACGATCCTGTTAAAAACATGTTTCTGCCTGACCGCTTTATTAAAGGCGAATGCCCGAAATGTCATGCGAAAGATCAATATGGTGATAACTGTGAGGTGTGCGGAGCGACTTATAACCCAACTGAGCTGATTAATGCATATTCTGCGGTTTCTGGCGCAGCGCCTGTGCGTAAAGAGACAGAGCATTATTTCTTTAAACTTTCAGAATGCGAAGCGTTTTTAAAAGACTGGACTAGAAGCGGCACACTTCAAGGTGAAGCTGCCAACAAAATGGGTGAGTGGTTCGAAAATGGCCTGAACGACTGGGATATTTCGCGCGACGCGCCATATTTTGGTTTTGAAATTCCCCATGCACCCGGCAAGTATTTTTATGTGTGGTTGGATGCGCCAATCGGCTATATGGCCAGTTTTAAAAAGCTTTGTGAAACGCAAGGTTTAGATTTCGACGAATACTGGAAACAAGATTCAACCACCGAGCTTTACCATTTTATCGGCAAAGACATTCTTTACTTCCACGCGCTGTTTTGGCCTGCCACGCTTAAATACAGCGGCTATCGCACGCCTACGCAGATTTTTGCACATGGCTTTTTAACCGTCAATGGCGAGAAAATGAGCAAATCGCGCGGCACCTTTATCACTGCCCGCAGCTACTTAGATCATATAAAAAATCCTGAATATTTGCGTTATTACTACGCGGCGAAACTCAATAGCACGATGGAAGACATCGACCTGAATTTGGAAGACTTCGTTGCACGAGTGAATAGCGATTTGGTGGGTAAATACATCAATATTGCAAGTCGTACAGCAGGGTTCATCAATAAATTTTTTGATGGCGAGGTCGATAAAATTTCTAATCTGCCAGTAATTGAAGATATTCGCAGTGCCGCTCCAAAAATTGCTGGTTATTACGCAGCACGAGAATATAGTCGTGCAATGCGTGAAATTATGAGCTTAGTAGATCGTGCAAATCTTGATATAGCAGCAGCAGAGCCATGGGTGAAAGCTAAGCAAGAAGGTGGTGATGCAAGAACTTCGCTTCAATTAGATTGCTCTGGAGCTCTAGAGATGTTCCGCTTGATTACTATTTATTTAAAACCAGTATTACCTAATTTGGCTTTCCAAGTTGAGAGATTCCTCAATGTGCCAGAACTAGATTGGGAATCAGTAAATACCCCTTTAGAGTCTGGACATAAAATTAATGAATATGCGCATTTAATTACGCGAATTGACCCGAAAGCGATAGAAGCCATGACAGAAGCCAACAAAGAGAATTTAACTGCGACAGATGCGGTAAAACTTGCAGCCATTAAAACAGCATCGCCAGTAACCGCACCAATATTGGCTTCCAGCAATGCTGCAGAAGGCTCGTATATCAGTATTGACGACTTCACCAAGGTGGATTTACGCATTGCCAAGATTGTGAATGCAGAGCATGTAGAAGGTGCCGAGAAACTATTAAAACTCACGCTTGATATTGGTGAAGCAACTACTCGCCAAGTATTTGCGGGCATTAAATCGGCCTACGATCCTGCAACTTTGGTCGGAAGAATGACTGTGATGGTGGCGAATTTAGCACCGCGTAAAATGAAGTTTGGTATGTCTGAAGGCATGGTGTTAGCAGCAAGTAATGAACTTGGCGGTCCTTTTATACTCTCACCAGATGTTGGTGCGCAGGCCGGAATGAAAGTTAAATAGTCGCGCGTCAAATAACCTAGCATATTGATACACTAGATAGTCATTATGATTAATGTAAGAATTTTCTTACATTAATATCAGCATTAGCTGATGTTATGTTTTTTTAACATCTTGTACAGTGCAGTTATTCAAATATATATTTTCTACAAAAGAGGGAAGACTCCATGAAGTTAGTTAACAGTTCATTATTAGCAATTCTATTATTTTCTGGCCAAGCGATGGCTGCAGATAGCAACGCAAAAACTGCAGTTGGTGGGGGTTTGGGTGCAGCAGCAGGTACCGCGATTGGCGGTGTGTTGGGTGGCAGCACTGGGGAGGTGATAGGCGGTGCTGTAGGCGGAGGCGTGGGTGGTGCGGTAACCACTAAAGGCGAAGGTCAAACTGGCGCTGTGATTGGCGGTGCGGCAGGTGGTGCCACAGGCGCAGTAGTGGGACGCAAAGTAAGTGGCAGCGGCACTGGCGCAGTAGTTGGCGCAGGCGTGGGTGGCGCTGGTGGCGCGGTGGTGGGTAAAGTGATTGCTGAGCCTAGCAAAACCTCTAAACATAAGCATCACAAACATTCTCATAAACATAAAAAGTATAGCCATAAGCATAAAAAACAACATGAAGAACATCATCATGGAGATCGCCACGATTAATATTTGGCAAAAGCAACAAGACAACAAAAAGCCCGCAAATGCGGGCTTTTTGTTGAATAACAAATTACTCAGTTTTAGCAGCGTCTGCTTTTTTCTTGTCTGCGGCAGCTTTTTTATCAGCTTTCTTTTTTGCATCCGCTTTTTTCTTGTCAGCTACATAGTCTTTCTTAGATTTGTCGTCTTTGGCTTTATCGGCTTTGTCTTTTTTAGCTTTATCGGATTTGTCAGAATCATCTTTTGATTCTTTTTTAGCTTTCTTGTCCTTAGAGTCTTTGTCTTTAGTTTCTTTTTCGTCCTTCATGTCTTTATCTTTTTTCTCAGCGCCTTTAGCCTCTTTTTTGTCAGATTTCTCAGACTTTTCTTTCTTAGTGTCTTTATCTTTTTTACTAGACTCTTTTTCTTCTTTCACTTCTTTGTTATCCGCAGTTTTACCTCCAGCTGCCGCTTTTTCTGTGCCCACGGTTTTGGTTTTAGTCTCTTTCGCAGACTTATCTTCCTTTTTCATTTCTTTCTTGTCTGCAGCAGGCGCAACTACAGTTGTTTTGCCACTTACAGAAACGTCCTTACGCACATTCTGCAATGTAATTTCACCCACACCGTCCACTTTTTCCAGCTCATCTACTGATTTGAAGCCTCCATTTTTTTTGCGGTAATCAATAATGGCCTGTGCTTTTACAGGGCCAATGCCATCAAGGCTTTCCAACTCTTCTTGTGTGGCGGTGTTGAGGTTAACTGCCGCAAATGCGCTAAAGTTGAATGCAAGCGAGGCGAGTAAAGCGATTAGAATTTTTTTCAATTTAGTTCTCCCTAGGGTTCTATTTATTAATTAAAGGTGATGGGTGTTGCAAAATCACAGTCACTTAACGCTAGTGTACTGTTTTCGTTGACGTTCGCCTACAGTAAGGCTTGAATTTCTTGATTGATTGCAATTAAAGCTTCAATTGGCTTGTTGGCTTGTGTAATAGGGCGGCCAATCACGAGATAGTTTGCACCCATATGTAGTGCTTGGCTGGGCGTAAGCACGCGGCTTTGGTCATCTAAACTAGCAGAAACGGGGCGAATGCCAGGAGTGACAAGTAAAAAATTACTTGGTAAATGTTGCCTTAACAATTGTGCCTCAAGCGCAGAGCACACAACGCCATGCAAACCCGAGTTTTGGCTGAGTTTGGCAAGTTTTAGCACTTGATTTTCGACACTTGTTTCTACGCCAATTTCATTCAAGCTAGCTTGGTTCATGCTCGTGAGTACGGTGACAGCGATTAAATATGGCTTATGATTTGTTTTGTTCACGCCTTCAAGTGCTGCTTGCATCATCGTGCTACCGCCACTAGCATGTACGTTCAACATCCACACACCTAGATTGCTGGCTACTTCACAGGCTTTGGCTACGGTGTTGGGAATGTCGTGAAATTTTAAATCTAAAAAAACATCGAAGTTTTTTGTGATTAACTTTTCGACCAAGTGCGAACCAGCGGCAGTAAAAAGCTCTTTGCCAACTTTGAGTTTACATAAAGTTGGATCTAGCTGATTGACCAATTCTAGCGCGCTGATAGCATCGGCATAATCCAGCGCGACAATGACTTTACTCTCGGGTACCTTACTGTCGTTATTTGCCATTATTTTTCTTGATAGTCATTTCGCGGCTAACTGCTTCACTTGGCTCAGCTGGCAATGATTCCCAAGCGTTGCAAGCGGGACATTGCCAATGGTGCTGCTTGGCGCGGAAGCCGCATTGGTCACAATGATAAGCGGCACGGTTGCCAATTGCGTTGCGCACGGTTTGTTGCATGAGTTGAATGTCTTGTGTACTGGCGCGATTTTTAACTTGTGCATTAGTCTCATCTGCCATGGCGCGTGCCTGTAAAAGCTGGTCTAATGTGGTGAGGCTAGGTTGCCGAATTAGCTCATTTCTAGCCAATTTAGCAGCTTTCTCCGCGCCTTCTTCGTTCAAAGTCGCTTCGTATAGAGTTGACATCAATGAAGGTAATTTGTAGGTTTCTAAATAGACGTTAAGCTGCGCCAAGCCTTCTTTTAAGCTACTTTTTACGGGTTTTCCTTTTGCTGGCTGGCTGGCACGATAACTTTTCAGCATTTTTCCAGCGACCAAACCTAAATATTCGGGCTGCTGAAACTCGATGCGTTTCCAATGCGATATTGCTGCCTGATGCGCGCCATTGCTCGCTTCCAAGTCGCCTAATAGCACGTTGGCACGCACGCAGTTTTTATTGGCATCTAAAGCTAAGTTCAATTGAATGCGAGCCGCATCCTGGTTGCGCGCTATAAGTTCATTCATAGCCAGTTCGCAATAATATTGTGCAATTTCAATTCTAAAAGGCACACCAGATAATCGCTCCAGTTCGGTGGCGGTGGCAATGGCTTGTGCCCACTCGCGCTCACGCACGTAAATTTCTAGCAATGCATTTAGCGCAGGTTGGCGGTAGCGTGTGTCATCCAAACCTTTAAATAACTCTTCGGCACGGTCATACAAGCCAGCTTTTAAGTAATCTTGAGCCAACTCAGCCTTAACTGCACTTTTTTGATTTTCGGTGAGTTCTTTTTTATCTAGTAAATTCAGATGCATATTGATGGCGCGATCGGTTTCGCCAGTACGTCTGAATAAACTACCTAGTGCAAAATGCAACTCCAGCGAATCAGTATTGGCTTGCATGGCTTCAGAGAAAGCTTCTACAGCCTTGTCGTGCTGATCGCTAATGAGAAAGTTGAGTCCCTTGAAGTAAGCGGCTGGTAGGGCAGTAGATTCGGTCAGTAACTGTTTAATGTCAACGCGCGCGGCTATCCAGCCCAGCGTAAAAAAGAGCGGCAGAACGAGTAACCACCAGTATTCAAATTCAACGTTCATGATTTATTCTTTAATTTTGATAAGGCTATTTTACCTAAGCTTGCAGCTAGTAGCTAATCATTCTAAAAAGGTATAAAAAAAGCGCAATTTCTTGCGCTGTTTTTAAAGTAAATCTAAATAAAAAAGCCTTAACCTGCCGAGTCGACTCTATCACGCAACTCTTTACCAGCTTTAAAGTGCGGCACATGTTTAGCGGGGACTTGCACTTTACTACCGGTTTTAGGGTTGCGTCCTAAACGAGGCGGACGGTAATTTAAACTAAAACTACCAAAGCCACGAATTTCGATGCGCTCCCCAGTGGATAAATTATCAGTCATCGCATCTAAAATGGCTTTAACCGATAGTTCAGCGTCTTTCACAACCAGTTGTGGAAAACGCTCCGCGAGTAAATTAATGAGTTCAGATTTTGTCATGGCTATAGTTGCCTTTAGTTTAACTTAATTAAGACGATTTTTTATTACCCAAGTTATTTTTTGCTATCCATTTTGGCTTTTAATAAAGCGCCAAGATTGGTAGAGCCAGAAGCTGCAGCGGCTTCTTCAGCAGAAGGTGCTTCTGCTTTAGTTTTAGCTGGTTTTGTTTTTGGCTTAGCGGATTTTTCTTCAGATGAAGATGCAGAAGTTGTAGCGCCTGATGGGTCTTCAGTCAGTTGTTTTACACCCAAAGAAATGCGTTCTTTTTCCACATCAATGGCTAAAATTACTGCATTAAGCTCGTCACCTTTTTTGAAGTTACGAATCGCTTCTTCGCCAGTTTGTGTCCAAGATAAATCAGATAAATGCACTAATCCATCAATGCCGCCTGGTAAACCAATAAACACGCCAAAATCGGTGATGGATTTGATTTGACCAGCCACTTTATCACCTTTGTGGTGCGTTGCAGAGAAATCATCCCAAGGGTTGGCTTTACATTGTTTCATGCCGAGCGATAAACGACGACGCTCTTCATCAATTTCCAAAATCATCACTTCTACTTCGTCGCCTAATTGGGCGATTTTGCCTGGGTGAATATTTTTGTTGGTCCAATCCATTTCTGAAACGTGCACCAAACCTTCGATGCCCGGCTCTACCTCAACAAACGCGCCGTAGTCAGTAATGTTAGAAACTTTGCCAAATAAGCGTGTGCTTACTGGGTAGCGGCGTGTCAGCGCAACCCATGGGTCATCGCCTAATTGTTTAATGCCTAGTGAAACACGATTTTTTTCTTGATCGAATTTCAAGATTTTCGCTTCAACTTCTTCGCCCACTGTCAGCACTTCTGATGGGTGCTTAACACGCCGCCAAGCCAAATCGGTAATGTGCAATAAACCATCAATGCCGCCTAAATCCACAAATGCGCCGTAATCGGTGATGTTTTTAACAATACCTTTAACAGTTGCGCCTTCAGTCAGCGAGCCCATTAGCGCTTCGCGGTCTGCGCCAGCGCTTACTTCCATCACTGCACGGCGAGAAACCACGATATTGTTGCGTTTGCGGTCTAATTTAATTACTTTGAAATCCCACTCTTTGTTCTCGAATGGGGTGGTGTCTTTTACTGGGCGTACATCTACCAGTGAGCCTGGCAAGAAAGCGGTGATGCCGTTAACAGCCACGCGCAAACCACCTTTTACTTTACCGCTTACAAAGCCTTTAACTACGCGGCCTTCGTTCATCGCGTCTTCTAAATCCAGCCAAGCTTCCATTTTCTTCGCTTTTTCGCGAGAAAGTTGGGTGTTGCCAAAACCATCTTCCAATTTTTCGATACATACTTTAACGAAGTCGCCAATGGCAACTTCCATTTCGCCAGCGGCGTTTTTGAATTCAGCAGCGTCAATCCAGCTTTCAGATTTTAAGCCAGCATTTACAGTGACATGATCGCTATCGATAGCGATGACTTCGGCGGTGATGACCTCGCCAGAACGCATTTCTTGACGCGCTAAGCTTTCCTCAAATAGGGCAGCAAAGGATTCCATCGAAGATGGGGTTGATTTAGAAGTAGAAGCCATTAAAATAAAGTTACCTAAAAAATTACTTAAAGTTAATTTCTGAAATTACCGCTGAAATTATCTTAAGTATTCCCACCTAGCAGCGGGGTAGTTAATTAAAGTTATGCAAATAATCAAATAAAAGCATAACACGAACCGTGCATACTACACAAAAAATAGCTTATGTTCAATGACTTAAAACATTTTTACAGGTTTTTTTACAAAATAATTCTATATGCTGTGAGAACAAATTCCACGGCATCATTAATTGAGCGATGGCTAGTATCTAAAAACACCGCATCTGGCGTTTGCACCAGCGGTGAAGCGCGGCGTTGGCTATCGCGATAATCGCGTTGTTGTAGGTCCAGCAACACTTGGGCGTAAGTCGCTGGAATATTTGCGGGAATCGTTTGTTTATAGCGACGATCAGCGCGCACTTCTACATTTGCGGTGAGAAAAATCTTGAGTGTTGCATCAGGAAACACCACCGAGCCCATATCGCGCCCGTCAGCTACCAAGCCAGGTAATTTTCTAAAACTCTGCTGCAAATCAAACAGCGCTTGGCGCACTTG
>JANMYB010000095.1:0-27805 GCA_031381645.1 Methylotenera sp. | reverse complement strand
GGTAACCGAGCGATAAGCCTTTCAATATCTTGATCTTCTATATCACTATGATTAACTGAAGGGGAAATGATGGTGAAAGATTTCTTATTACAATTTGGCGTAACAGCTTCCTTTGTGCTGGGAGTTATTAATCTTTATTTTAACCACCACATAGCCAAGCGGACACAGTTTGTTAATACTGTTACATCCGAGAGGGTAAAGTGGATTGCTAAGGTTCGAGAGAGCATATCTACTCTATGTTCTCTTTGCGATCAATGGATATTTCATCCTAACCATAGCTCAAGACCTGAGCTTCAAAAAGAAATAGAGAAAGTAAAAAACGAAATTCATTTGATGCTTAATCCTAATGATATAGAAGATCAAGATATTGAAAGGCTTATCGCTCGGTTACCAAGTTGGAATAATGCTATGACACCAGAGGATTATCTTAAACTTCAGGCTACTTTGATTACATCAACCCAGGCTATGCTTAAACGAGAATGGGACAAAGTTAAAACCGAGACGGTTGATGGTAATTTCTGTAAAAGTAAGTAAGAAATTTAGGGGATACTTTTTTCGCCTCTAGGCGAGTTTCTTTCTTTTGCTTAGCCAAAAGAAAGAAACCAAAGAAAAGGCTACCCCACATCAAGGCCTACGGCTTCCCTCAGCTGCTCAAAAAATGAGCGGCTGCGGAACTCGCCCTAACAAGCCATTGAAAACATGGCTTGTCGCGGAACTCAAACAGTCCTCGCCTTCATCTCATTTTTTCTGCGCACTTCGGCTTGCTGTCAGGGGATTTAAAGTCAAAACCATGCGAATGCCGTCATTCCGTGCTTGACACGGAATCCAGTGGCTTTTGATTTGTTGTTAAAATGGATTCCCTGCAGACCAATATCTATGCGCCTTACAGGGCATCTCTTTTAAAGATGCGGTTTAAAGATAAAGCTAATTGAATAAATCAGGCAATACTGCAGCGGGGCGTTCACTATCAGCGCGCGCTTCTAAAAAATCAAACGTAAGTGGGCAGCGCGTTGGCTTTTTAGCGGCTTTGCGTTTTTTTGGTGTGGCGGCATTTAAATCAATGTAAGGCGTTTGGCTGATGCGCACATAGCCCGATGACGCTAATTTTTGCGCGGTGGTTTCAAACAGGCTGAGCGGGTTATCGATATTTTGCAGCGTAACAATATCCTTGCTATCGCCTTTGGCTTTGCTGACTTTAAGCACGTTATACATCACAAATTTATTTGCGGTTTGTTTGCCGTAAATCTCGCCAGAGTGTATGTTCAACGTGCTTCCTAGCTAAGTGTGTGCCACTATATTATCGCTAACATTTTGTATTTACAAGTGTTTTGCGTTATTTTCTACGCAAATTAATGTGCGCTTTAATTAGATCTATGGCTTGATAGCGAAAGCGCGTGCCGTCCGTATCTTTTACCCACATATGCAGCAAGCCGCTAAAAAATAAATGCGTATCTAGTGCCAAGGCACGCGGCATATGGCCTGCAGCCAATATGCCTTGTGTGCTTGCGCGTTGGTATGCCAGCTCAAATTTATCGGTAATGTTGGCGCAATTGTGAATAATTTGCTGCAAAACAGTGGCAAATTCATCCACATATTCGCATTTAATCATCATAATTTCATACGTTTGACGCATTTCAATGTTCTCATTAAGCGCATTGATAGTGTCGCTTAGGGATTGTTCAATTTGCGTCAGCGGGTCTTCTTTGCTTTCAATGGCAAGCGTGTCGTCCATGCGATCGATGAGCGGCAGAAAAACTTGATCGCGCATGGCATAAAAAATTTCAGTTTTATTTTTAAAGTGCCAATACACCGCGCCACGCGTTACTTGGGCTTCGGTAGCAATATGTTCAAGGCTAGAGCGACTAACGCCGCGCGATAAAAATACCATGCGCGCCGCATCAATAATGCGTTGGCGGGTGAGTTCTGCGTTTTCTTTAGTTTTTCTGACCAAGGATTAAACCTTTTTAATAAATTTGTTTACATACATTCGTGTTTGTATATAATATACATTCATGACTGTATGTAAGCAAGGTTTTTTTAGTCATTTCAATGGATTGTACGAAACAGCAATGAAAGAGGCGGCAATGAAGTTAACTAATTACAGTGTTTATCTGATACTAGTCTTATTAGCAGCGCTGTTGCCAGCTTGCGATAAAAAAGATGCTGCTCCACCTGCAGGCGCAGCAATGCCTGCCATGCCTGTGAGCGTGATTACTGTGGAGCCAACATCGGTGCCAATGAGCGTAGAAGCGGTTGCGGAAACGGAAGGTGCGAGTGAAGTAGAGGTACGCCCGCGCGTCGGCGGCATTATTCTGAAAAAAATGTTTGAAGAAGGCGCGCCAGTGAAGGCGGGGCAAGTGATGTTTTTAATCGACCCAGCGCCGTTTCAAATCGCACTTGCACAAGCCAAAGCTTCCGCCGCAGGCCAAGGCGCACGTATAACGCAAACCTCGCGCGAATCGGCACGTTTGAAGGACTTATTGGCGACGCAATCGATTAGCCAGCGCGAATACGATAATGCGACAAGCGATGCCAGCATCTCGCAAGCGGGCATGATGCAAGCACAGGCAAACATTAAAGAGGCCGAGTTGAATTTATCCTATACAAGGGTCACCGCACCAGTTTCTGGTATGGCAGGGCGTTTTCAATTTTCTGAAGGCGCGTTAGTGCAGGCTGGTACCAGTTTATTAACAACGATTGTTCAAACTTCGCCCATTTGGGTGCGTTTTAGCTTGTCGGATAGTGAGTTGGCGAGTTTAGGTGGGCATATGAGTGACGGTATGGCTAAAGAGATAAGTCTGATTCTATCTGATGGCAGCGAATATGCGCAAAAAGGTAAACTTAATTTTATGTCTAGTCAAATTAATCCAAATTTGGGTACGCAGGAATTACGTGCTACGTTTGAGAATAAGGAAAAAAAATTGATGCCAGGCCAATTTGTACGCGTTCGCGTTACCACTGGCTCGCAGGAGGGCGTATTTTTGGTGCCGCAAGCGGCTGTTTCCACTGGTGAGCAGGGCACGTTTGTGTTTATTGCCAACGACAAAAACCAAGCGGAACGTCGGCCTGTGAAGGTGGGTGAGTGGAAAGGTACAGATTGGATTATTTTGAGCGGCCTAAACGCGGGCGACAAAGTGATTACGGATAATTTAATTAAACTCAATATGATGCCGCCTGGCGCGCCAATTGCGCCACATGTCACTGATCCTAAAGCTCTGGGAGCCGCTCCCAGCTTGCCTGCTGGCGCACCTAAATAAGTAAATATTATGATTAAATTCTTTAGCTATGATTAAGTTTTTTATAACCCGCCCCATTTTCGCTGGCGTTTTGTCCATCATCATTGTGCTGGCAGGTCTGGCAGCCGCATTTAAGCTACCTGTGGCGCAATATCCTGAAATCGCGCCACCGACGGTGACGATTACTGCAAATTACCCTGGTGCGAGCGCAGACACGCTCTCTAAAACCGTGGCTACGCCAATTGAGGAGCAGCTAAGCGGTGTAGAGCATCTGCTGTATTTTAATTCTGTAGCGGATTCCAGCGGCACGCTGACGATTACCGCCACCTTCGAAGTCGGTGTCGATATTGACCAAGCGACCTTTAATGTGAGCAATCGCGTGAGTATCGCCACGCCACGTTTGCCAGAAGAAGTGCGACGTAACGGTTTGATTGTACAGAAAATATCCAGCGACTTTTTGTTGGTGTCGTTTTTGACCTCAAAAAACCCAGCGCACGATCGATTGTTTATCAGCAACTACGCCACGTTGAATATTTTGGATGAAATCAAGCGCATTCAAGGCGTCGGTAGCGCGCAGGTTTTTGGCGGGCAAGATTATGCCATGCGCGTGTGGCTACGGCCAGACCGAATGGCGCAACTAGGCGTGACGACGTCGGACATTGCTGCGGCGATTCAAACCCAAAATGCGCAATACGCAGCGGGTAAAATTGGCCAAGACCCAGCGCCGAATGATCAGCAAATTATTTATACGGTGACGGCAAAAGGCCGCTTGCTGGAGCCCGAACAATTCGGCAATATTATTATTAGAGCGGACGGGCCAAACGGTATTTTGTACCTTAAAGATGTGGCTCGCATTGAGCTAGGCGCGCAAAGTTACAATGTGCGTTCTGCGCTAAACGGCCAACCAGGCGTGGCTTTGGGCGTGTTTTTGCAATCGGGCGCCAATGCGTTGGACACGGCAAAAAACATCAAACTAAAAATGGAGGAGCTTAAACAGCGCTTTCCAGAAGGCATGGAATATAGCATTCCATACGACACCAGTGAGTTCGTGAAAGCGACCATCGAGGAAGTATTTAAAACACTTGGCGAAGCTTTGATCTTGGTAGTGTTGGTGGTGTTTTTGTTTTTGCAAAGTTGGCGCGCTACACTGATACCGATTATTGCAGTGCCAATTTCACTCATCGGCACATTCGCAGGTTTGTATTTGCTGGGTTTCACCATTAATTTGCTCACGCTTTTTGCCATGATTTTGGCGATTGGTATTGTGGTAGATGACGCCATTGTGGTGCTGGAAAATGTGGAACGGCTAATGCGTGACGAAAAACTTAAGCCTTTGCAGGCCGCCATAAAGTCTATGGAACAGGTTTCCAGCGCGGTGATTGCGATTGTGATGGTGCTATGTGCGGTGTTTATTCCCGTGGCATTTATGGGCGGCATCGCGGGTGCGCTGTATCGCCAATTTGCAGTGACGGTGGCGATTGCAGTGGTGATTTCTGGCGTGGTGGCATTGACGCTCACACCTGCGCTATGCGCGATATTGCTCAAAAATACGCACAAAGAAAATGCGTTTTTTAAAGCATTTAATCAAGGCTTTCATAAGGTAACCAGTTTTTACACGCGCATTGTCGATTTAACCTTGCATCATAAAATTATTGGCGCCGTGGTATTTACCCTCATTATTGCCTTATGCGCGGTGTTGTTAAATCGTGTACCAGGTAGCCTAGTGCCACAAGAAGACCAAGGCTACGTAATTACACTCATTATTATGCCCGATGGCGCAACGCTGAATCGCACCGAAAAAACCACCGAAGCGATACGCCAAGCGATTGCGTCAGACCCTGCGGTGCAGTTTGAATTTGCAATCGTTGGTTTAGATTTTATTGGCGGTGGCAATAAAACCAGCGCAGGTACGATGTTTGTGCGCTTGAAAGATTGGAAAGAACGCACCACAACGGCCGATGAAGTTTCGGGAAAATTGGGTGGCATTGGCATGGGTCAGCCCGATGGTTTCGCGTTTGCAGTCAATCCACCGCCCATTCGCGGCTTGGGCAGCTCGGCTGGGTTTGAGATGTATGTGCAAAGCCGCAACAGTAGCGATCCGCAAAAACTCGCAGCGGTGTTGAATAGTTTTGTCGGCGTGATGCGCGCTGACCCGAAATTGACGAATATCAATACGTTTTTTAGACCGACTGTACCACAACTATATATCGAGGTGGATGAAGCTAAGGCGCTCTCACTCGGCGTGCTGATTCCAGATATTTATGCCGCTCTACAAAGCACCATGGGGCAACTTTATGTAAATGATTTTAATAAATCTGGAAGAACTTATCGCGTGCAACTACAAGCAGAGCCGCAATTCCGCAGTAAGCCAGAGGATATTGGCAAAATCTATGTCCGCTCAAGGCCTACTAATTTAAACCCAAATGGCGCGATGATACCGCTGTCGTCACTCAGCAAAGTAAGCCGTGTGATTGGCGCCGAGCAGCTGGAGCGTTACAACGGCCTGCTATCGGCTAAAGTATTGGGTGCTGGCGCGCCTGGCGTAAGTTCGGGTGATGCCATTAAGCAGGTAGAAAAACTCGCCAAAGAGAACTTGCCTGATGGCTACCAAGTCGCCTGGACAGGTCAAGCTTACCAAGAAAAGTTGACTGGCTCGGCCGCGGTGTTTGCTTTTGGCTTTGCCATGATAATGGTGTTTTTGATTTTAGCGGCACAGTTTGAAACTTGGGCATTGCCGTTGGCGGTGATTATGGCGGTGCCATTTGCGCTGGCCGGCGCGCTGCTGGCAGTGTTAGTGCGCGGTATGCCGAATGATATTTACTTCCAAATTGGGCTAATTACACTGATTGGTTTGGCGGCGAAAAATGCGATTTTAATTGTGGAGTTTGCCAGCCAAAAAATGGAAGAAGGCAAGCCCCCAATGCAAGCTGCAATAGAAGCTGCGCAGTTAAGGTTTAGGCCAATTGTGATGACGTCGATGGCGTTTGTGTTGGGCATTACGCCGCTGTTGTTCGCTACTGGTGCGGGCGCCGCAGCGCGCCGCAGCATGGGCACGGGCGTATTTGGCGGCATGATTCTGGCGACTTTTGTAGCGACTATTTTTATTCCATTATTCTTTACTTGGCTTTCTGGCAAGCACGTCAGAACGCATGGGCACGCGCATGAAGCGCCTGTGTCTAAGATTAATGCCTCTGGAGACCAATAACCATGCGGCTTCTGGCGATGTTATTTTTGTTTTTTGCAGTTTCAATCAATTTAACTGGCTGTAAAGCGCTTGGGCTGGATTACAAGCGTGCTGAACCCAATTTGCCTGAGAAATTTAGCGAGGCTGCAAGTGCAGAAAATCCTCAATTGAAACAATGGCCAAAGCATTGGTGGGCAAATTATCAAGACGAAAAGTTAAACGAGTTGGTGAATTTAAGCTTGAAAAATAACACCAATATCTCGCTGGCGATTGCACGCATCGAAGAAGCCGATGCCAATATGCGCGAAGTGGGTGCAAACTTGTTGCCAGACGTGAGTTTGAGCGCTGATGCAACGCGTAGCCGAGTCACTCAGCTGGGTGCTTTTCCTGTGTTTGGTGATAAAATTCGCAACAATTATACGTTTGGTTTGAATACGAGTTATGAAATTGATTTTTGGGGTAAGCTCAGACGCAATCAAGAGGCTGCAACAGCAAACATGATGGCCTCGCGCAATGCCAAAGAAACGGTGGAGCTTTCACTTGTTGGCTTGGTGGCCAGTAATTACTTGCAATTACGCGGATTAGACGCGCAAATTGCCGTCACAAAAAATAATCAAGCCAGCCGCAAAGAAGCGCTAGCGCTCAACCAGCGCCGTATGACAGGTGGCGTGGCGAGCGCGTTGGAAGTGTCGCAGGCTGAAGTTTCTGTGAGTAATTTAGAGGCGCAGTTGATTGAGCTAACACGTTTGCGCGCATTAAGTTTGCATCAGCTCGCGGTGCTCACAGGTACATTAGATTTGCAATTAGAAGCTGGCGATTTACGTACGCTGCCATTGCCGCCAACACCGCCTGCAGGCTTGCCTTCAGCTTTATTGGAGAACCGTCCTGATATTCGCCAAACCGAACAAAATTTAATCGCTGAAAACGCAAGGATTGGCATCGCCAAAGCTGCGCTATATCCTTCTATCTCTTTAACAGGTGTTTTTGGCGGTGAAAGCTTAGAGTTGGGCGATATTTTAAAAACAGGTGCGCGTATTTGGACATTTGGCCTGGGATTAGACCTGCCGATTTTTGATTCTGGTAAACGAAAATCGCTTGTGGAGCAAGCCACAGCCCGCCAAAAACAAGCCTTGGCGCAATATCAAACCGCTATACAAAATGCGTTTAGAGAAGTGAATGATGCCCTCATTACTCGGCGCTTAAATACGGAGCGCGAGCAAGCATTAACGCAAAGCGAAGTGTCGGCTAAAAAAGCGCTAACTGTGGCGGAGAACCGTTATAAATCTGGCTACTCGGCCTATTTAGAAGTGTTGGATGCGCAGCGTGTGCATAACGATGCTTCGCTCGCCGTGGTGCAAGCTAAACAAGCGACATTTTTAGCGACGGTGGAATTGTTTAAAGTGCTGGCTGGGGATTGGAAAGTTCAGTTTGTGTCATCCAATTAAAACGGAAATTCGACTTTTATCCAGTCATCACGCGATTCAATTGGACTGCCAAGATACACACGTTTAGGTGAACCGCCAATACTCACTGTGTAATTGTTATTGGCGCGGTAATTTAATTTCGGCAATATCATCACAGCAGCATCGGAAAAACCTTTTTCCACTGGTAAGTAGATGCCTGAAAATAAACCAATATCTACAGTTCCAGCGCCACCTTTCGCTCCTATATCGGAGAGAGAGCTAATGTCTGTTCGGGTGTTAGAAAAAGCATCGTTTGCACGCGATTGGCGCAGCTGCACCCAGGTTGGGAGGTGCGAAATAATCTCAATACCGACTCTTAATTGATTGCCCTGAGTGGGTTTTACCGAACGTATCATACCGATAATAACTTTACCTGGGTCTTCATCTACCATCAGCCCTATTAGCTTATCTGGTCTGGCTAAAATGTTGGCATACTTGTTAACACGTGCACCAAGGCCAATTGTGCTTTCGTCTGTGATGATCCAAGTATCTAGCGAGCCACTGTTGACGGCAGACAAATTGCTACTTTGCCTCAATACGGTGTGTGCACGCAGGCGATCATCCAGCGATGTACCGTCACGCGACAGTCTCAATCCGTTGCTGATTTGGTTTGCCTGATGAACTTGGTTGCAAATATCCACTACGCCTGCATTGACCCTAGCTGTTTTTGAGCTAGCTTGCCTAGAAAATTTGCGACGTTGTCTGTTGTAACCCTCTTTTTTCCATTCATCCAATAAAATTTTAAGCGTTTCATTCAGTTTTGTAGGGTTGTCAATTTTTGAGAATGCTAAACTTTGTGGAATTTCACCACGATCGGAAACTGTGATAGCTACTGTCAATAGTTTTTCTAACTCGCCCAGCTCCCAATAGCGGCAACTTTCATTCGGCTCAAGCTCGCGCATGCGTTTAGCAGGCGCATCCTTTTCTAAATCAATGTAAAACAAGTATTGCTCAGGTGTAAATTTATTGCTGATGTGCGTGTAAGTAAGCATGTTATTTAAAATACGCGTGGCCATTTCAACCTGATATTTTTTCATGCTGCATTGCGCCAATTGTCCTAACATGCAAGTCTGTACATAGTGTGCTGCCAATGTGGCAGACGGCGAGAAATCAAAAAGTTCTACAGGGGTGTTGAGTAGCATTTTATGGGTTGCAATTCTGTATAACACATTGATTTGCAACCAGACTTTTGCGGGCGGATTAGCTTGGCTAAATAATCGCCATTTAATCATATTGAATGCTGTGTACAAGGCGCGCGCGATTAGTAGGTTGGCCGTATTGCCCTCTAATACAAAGTTATTTTCTAGTTGGATTTTATTGCTATCAAACACCTTTTCGATGACTTTAAGGTGGCAAATATACGATTGCCGGCAGTAGGTATAGCAGGTTTCAGTAATGCTGTTTTCCAAGTCAGCCTTCATGTTTTCTACATTAGAAAATTGGCTGGAAAGCTTCTCTAGACGTTTCTGATTTAGTGTTTCAATTTTTAGAATTAAATTGAGTTGTTGTTGCAGACTTAAAGCCTCTGAGCTGTCTGTTTGATTGAATGTGAGGTCTAATTGCTTAGTGGCGTATTCTAGGGCAGGCAGGTCATCCATTTCTTGGAGATCATCCACCCAAGCTGTATGCTTGTTGGCTTTTTTAGCAAGTGTCGCGCCAAATATATGTTGGATAATTTTTTTCATTAAGCTATTACAAGTTTGAAAGATGATTTTTATTTAAGCTAAGCAAAATATAAATACAAATCATTGACTAATCAACCTATATTTCACATTTAAACATAAGTAATTGTAAAAATCGTTTAACAGTTTGCATGTTAAAATTCGTCCTTCTAATAAAAAAGCTATTTTTTATGACCGTTCGTACACGTTTTGCGCCCAGCCCCACAGGTTTTTTACACATCGGTGGCGCACGCACTGCGCTATTTTCTTGGGCTTATGCCAAAAAATACAGTGGCAAATTCATTTTGCGCATTGAAGATACCGATGTCGAGCGTTCTACGCCAGCGGCGGTACAAGCTATTTTGGATGGCATGGCGTGGTTGGGTTTGGATTACGATGAGGGCCCGTTTTACCAAATGCAGCGTATGGAAACGTATGAAAAGGTACTACAAACCATGCTGGATGCGGGCACTGCTTATTACTGTTATTGCAGTAAAGAGGAGTTGGAAACTTTGCGTGAAACGCAAATGCAGCAAGGCTTGAAGCCCAGATATGACGGACGTTGGCGGCCAGAAGTGGGCAAAACTTTACCGCAAGCTCCTCAAGATATTCAACCTGTCATTCGCTTTAAAAATCCGCAAACTGGGATGGTAGCTTGGGATGATTTGGTGAAAGGCCGCATTGAAATTAGTAACGAGGAGCTGGATGATTTAATTGTCGCACGCGCCGATGGGACACCAACTTACAACTTTTGCGTGGTAGTTGATGACTTTGAAATGGGTATCACGCAAGTGATTCGCGGCGATGATCATGTCAACAATACGCCGCGCCAAATCAATATGCTGATTGCTTTGGGAGCCAAAATTCCACAATATGCGCATCTTTCGATGATTTTGGGTGACGACGGTCAAAAGCTTTCTAAACGCCACGGCGCGGTTAGCGTGATGCAGTATCACGAGGACGGTTACTTGCCAGAAGCGGTGCTGAATTATTTGGCGCGCTTAGGTTGGAGCCACGGCGATGCGGAAATTTTTAATATGCAGCAATTTTGCGAGTGGTTCGATTTAGATCACATTACACCATCGGCCGCGCAATTTAACACCGAAAAACTGAATTGGCTAAACGCACATTATATTAAAGAAATTAATATTAGCTTGCTGGCAAGCGATATTAGAGCGCGCCTGCAAGCCAATAGAATAGAGCCTTCTGGAGCATCTTTTTTAAATAATATTTTGACCTTATACCGCGAACGTGCAAATAATTTGAACCAGCTTGCAAAAGATATTGCGTATTTTTACACGCGGCCAACCCCCAGCGCAGAAGATATCGAAAAATACATCACGCCAGAAATTATGCCGGCTATGCAAAAACTGCAGCAGCTACTGAGCAATATTGAATGGACTGCCGAAACCATTCACCACGAAATTAGCGCAGTGGTGGCAGAGTTTAGCTTGAAATTTCCCAAAGTCGCCATGCCGCTACGCGTGATGATTACTGGTACTGCGCAATCGCCTAGTATCGACCAAGTGATGGACTTATTGGGCAAAGAAGAAACGCTGGCGAGAATTCAAAAATATTTAAGCGTTTGCACTTGAAAAGCGAACAAAAAGGCGCAATCATAGTCGTATGCTGAGTAGTTAACGATTACTTAGGCATAAAAGAGTTTCTTAGTAAAAAAGAAGCAACTCCAATTTTATAAAACTACAAGGAGAAGAAATGAATAATAAAGGCCAAATGCTACAAGACCCATTCTTAAACGCCCTCAGAAAAGAACACGTGCAAGTGTCTATTTATCTGGTCAATGGCATTAAGCTGCAAGGTCAAGTTGATTCGTTTGATCAATACGTGATTTTACTTAAAAATACGGTCACGCAAATGGTGTATAAACACGCCATTTCAACCATCGTGCCTGCCCGTGCGGTGACTATGGCCTTACCAGAACATTCGGAAGAATAAGTTTGGCAATTAAACCTTCTGGTTATGGCGAAAATACATTAGCTAACCCTTCGGTATTAACTGTCGCGTCAGATGGCGCGGTCGTTTTAGTAAGTGTAGATTTTGGCGAGCCAGATTATGCAGAAAGCTTGCACGAACTGCGCCAGCTGGTGACCTCAGCAGGCATGCAAGTGCGTGCCACAGTTGAAGGTAAGCGCAGTACGCCCGACGCCAAGTTGTTTATTGGCAGCGGTAAGGCAGAAGAGCTGAAACTGATGTTGGAAAGTGCTGAGGTTGGCTTGGTTGCCTTTAATCACGATTTAAGTCCATCGCAACAGCGCAATTTAGAGCGTTTTTTGCAAGCCAAAGTGCTCGATAGAACAGGTTTAATTTTAGATATTTTTGCTCAGCGCGCGCAAAGCCACGAAGGTAAATTGCAAGTCGAGCTAGCTAAATTAGAGCATTTGTCCACGCGCTTAGTACGCGGCTGGACGCACTTAGAGCGCCAAAAAGGCGGTATCGGTGTGCGTGGTGGGCCAGGTGAGAAGCAGTTGGAACTAGATAAGCGAATGATAGGCGTGCGGGTAAAACAATTACGTGAAAAGCTCGCCAAACTCAAGCAGCAGCGTGGCATGCAGCGCAAGGCGCGTAAGCGCTCAAATACAATGACGGTTTCTTTGGTCGGTTACACCAATGCAGGAAAATCCACGCTATTTAACCGCCTAACGCAATCGGGCGTGTATGCGGCAGATCAACTATTTGCCACGCTCGATACCACCTCGCGCAAAATGTTTTTGGGTGATGATTATCACTCGGGTGGTGGTACGCTGGTGATTTCGGATACGGTTGGTTTCATCAAACATTTGCCGACTACCCTAATTGAAGCTTTTGGCGCGACTTTAGAAGAAGCAGCACAAGCTGATTTATTGTTACACGTGGTGGATGTGGCGAGTAGCAATCGTGAGGCTCAAGTAGCGCAAGTGAATAATGTGTTGTATGAAATTGGCGCATCACAAGTGCCGCAAATTTTGGTGTTGAATCAAATTGATAGGGCTGACAATGTGGCAGGTTTTGAACGAGACGAATATGATAGAATTTATCAAGTACGTGCTTCCGCCAAGACAGGTGCTGGGCTTGAGTTTATCAAGCAGGCTTTATTGGAACACCAGCAATATTTAAGAAAATTAAGCACAGAAGAAAGTGCCCACGCATAACCTAAGTTTTAAATATATTTCGGAGTTATAGAATGATTAAGTTACCTGAGTTTAGATTTCCAGGTTTTGGACAACGCAATAACGAAGGCCCGCCTGATTTAGATGAGGTGTTGCGCGATTTAAGTCAAAAAATTAATAATCTTTTTGGTAGAAAAGGTGGCGGCAATAATGGTGCAAATAATAGCCAACCTACAGGCAAGAGTTTTGATGTGCCATTTTTGCCGATTATGGCGATTATTGGCGCTATTTGGTTGGCGACCGGTTTTTATATCGTGGATCAAGGTTCACTTGGCGTTGTGCAACGGTTTGGTAAATACATATCAACTAGTGAGCCTGGCCCACGCTGGCATTGGCCTTATCCAATCGAAAAAGTGGAGGTTGTGAATATGGAGCAAGTACGCCGCTTAGAGGTTGGTTACAGAAGTAGCGGTGAAGGCTCTGGCAGTAAGCAAAAAGTGCCTAATGAATCACTTATGTTGACCGAAGATGAAAACATTATCGATATGCAAGTGGCGGTGCAATACAAACTCAAAAATGCGGTCGATTATGTATTTAGCAATCGCGATACTGACAAGGCGGTGATGTCTGCAGCTGAAACGGCGATTCGTGAGGTGGTGGGTAAAAGCAAGCTGGATGATCTGTTGCAGAAAGGCTTGCCAGACACCTCTGCTAACATGCAAGCTATTTTAGATAGCTATAAAACGGGTATTCAAATTACCAGCGTTTCGCGCCAAAAAGGCGCAGCGCCCGAGCAAGTGAAAGAGGCATTTGACGACGTGAACCGTGCAGGGCAAGACTATCAACGGCAAATTAACTTAGGTCAAGCTTACGCTAATGATGTGATACCAAAAGCGCGGGGAACTGCCTCTAGATTGGCTTCTGAGGCGGCGGGTTACAAGTTAAAAGTTGAGAGTGAAGCTACGGGTAACGCGAGTCGCTTTGAGCAAGTGTTAACGCAATATAATAAAGCCCCAGAAGTCACACGTCAGCGTTTATATCTAGATGCCCAAGAGCAAATTATGTCGAATACCAGTAAGGTCATTGTGGATCAAAAAGGTGGCAATAGCCTGTTGTATTTGCCTTTAGATAAACTAATGGAAACGACTCGTTCAGCCAGCACTGGAGGAGCTGCTAAGGCTGCTCCAACGAGTGAGGAAGAGCTGATGAATGAGGATTCGCGTAGTTTGTCACGCGATAGAGAAGTGCGCTAAGGAAAAATTAACATGAAAAATATTGGATTAAGTTTATTAGCATTGTTTGTGGCGTTGATATTGTTAGCGATGTCGCTCTTTATTGTGGATCAGCGCGAATATGCATTGGTATTTAGATTAGGTGAGATAGTCTCGGTTAAAAAAGAGCCAGGACTTTATTTTAAAGTGCCACTCATTGATGATTTAAAGTATTTCGAAAAACGTATTGTTACGCTTGATTGGGAGCAGCCAGCTGAAATTGTCACCAGCGAAAATAAAACCATGACAGTGGATTCTTTTGTGAAATGGCGCATTATCGACCCAGCCAAATACTACGTTTCGGTGAAAGAAGGTGGCGAAGCGGCCGCGGAAGATAGGCTTTCGCAGGTGGTTAATGCGGGTTTGCGTGATGAGTTTGGTAAGCGTACCGTGCGCGATGTCATTGCGGGTGAGCGTGGAGCCATTATGCAAAGTATGAAAATTCGCGCAGATAAAGAAGCGCGCCAAATTGGTATTCAGGTGGTGGATGTGCGCTTGAAACGTGTCGACTATTCAGAAGATATTTCAAAGTCGGTGTACGATCGCATGATTGCCGAACGCAAACGAATCGCCAACCAATTGCGTTCTGAGGGCTCTGCTGCCTCTGAAAAAATTCGCGCGGATGCGGATAAACAGCGCGAAGTGATTATTGCAGAGGCGTTTCGTGATGCACAAAAAGCCAAAGGTGAGGGCGATGCTAAAGCGGCCGAAATTTATTCAAGTGCATATGGCAAAAACCCTGAGTTTTATGCGTTTTATCGTAGCCAAGAGGCTTACAAAAATAGCTTTAAAAGAAAATCTGATGTGATGGTGTTAGATCCAAGTTCTGAGTTCTTTAAATATATGCGTGGCGCGGGTGGAAAATAAGTATAACCAAGTAATTATAAGGTTCGTGTGGACTCCACTATTTTCTTAGCAATCGGACTGATGTTGGTGTTTGAAGGTTTGTTACCGTTTATTGCGCCGCAAGCTTGGCGCGAAACTTTCAAGCGCATGATAGAACTTAAAGACGGTCAGCTACGTTTTGTGGGTATCATTTCAATCGCTAGCGGTTTGTTGCTTTTTTCGCTGGCAAAATAATCATCTACCGAGAGATGTCCTATCAATGAAATCATTGAACATTATTTTTTTATGTGTTTTACTTTGCTTTTCCAGCACCATTCAGGCCAAACAATGTAATCAAGGCAAGGTCGCTTCTATAGCGGGAAGCGCAACAGTGGAGCGCGATGGGCAAGTCATTTCACTCGAAGTAGACTCACCCGTTTGCATAGGTGATATTTACGTGACTGATGCTACTAGTGTCGCTCAGCTTAAGCTGCGAGATGGCTCCGTAATTACCGTTGGCAAAGGTTCTGAGTTTAAAATTAAAGAGTATAAAATATATAAAAACAAGCCAAATGTTGCGTTATTTGAGTTGGCAAAAGGTGCATTTCGTATTGTGACTGGATATATGGTTAAAAAACCACATCGTTATGAGGTTAAGACAGTGGATGCGACTATTGGCGTGCGCGGCACGGATTTTTGGGGCGGTTTTGGCCTGACCAAAAATGGCTTAGACGTGATTATGCTTTCGGGCAAAGGCGTATATGTCACCAACAACAATGCTGAAACAGTGGAACTCGATGCTGATGGTTTTGGTACAACGATTATTAGTGGCGCAGCACCCAGTTTACCTAAAAAATGGGGCGAGGAAAAAGTCGCTAAAGCAGTTGCAACAATTACGCCGTAGTAGCCACTAGCCCACCTTAACAGTTACAATAGTATCTTATGCGTAACTGGTTACTCCCTGAGTTTATCGAAGACGTGCTGCCTGCCGAGGCCGCGCGCGTAGAACAACTGCGCCGACAGTTATTGGATTTATTCAAGGTGCACGGCTACCAGTATGTGATTCCGCCGACTTTGGAGTATTTGGAATCGCTCATCACTGGCACAGGGCGTGACTTAGACTTAGCCACGTTTAAAGTGGTGGATCAACTTACCGGCCGTCTCATGGGCATTCGCGCCGATATGACGCCGCAGGCCGCGCGCATAGATGCGCACATGCTCAATCAGCAAGGTGTTAGCCGTTTATGTTACGCAGGCACGGTGCTACGTACCAAGCCTGATGGCCTTGCGCGCACACGCGAACCATTGCAATTAGGCGCTGAGTTGTTTGGCCATGCGGGTATCGAAAGCGATATTGAAATTCAGCGCTTGATGATTAAAGCCCTGCAGATGCTTGGTTTGCAGGATTTAAACATTGATTTTAGCCATGTGGCAATTTTTGAGGCTTTGGTATGCGCAGGCAACATCGATGCGGATTTGGAAGAGGCGCTGTATGCAGCTTTGCAAAGCAAAGATAAAGCGCAAGTCGCTGCCCTAGGAGCCAATCTAGATAAGCTTTTCAGGCAAGCATTTATTGATTTAACTGATTTGAATGGCGATGTACGAATGCTAGAAAAAGCTGCAAACGTGCTACCGAAACTGCCAGAAATTGCCCAAGCTTTGGCCAATTTAAGCGCAGTTGCCAGCAAATTAAGCGATTTAAGGGTAAGCGTTTCGTTTGATTTGGGTGAGTTACGCGGTTATCACTACCACAGCGGCGTGGTATTTGCGGCTTATGCGCGTGGTTATACGGGTCCAGTGGCGATGGGCGGGCGCTATGATGAAGTTGGCATCGCGTTTGGTCGTGCACGCCCAGCAACAGGCTTCAGCTTAGATTTACGTGGTATTGTGAGCGCGCTTACGCCTGCTAGCTTGCCGAAAAGCATCTTGGCGCCTGAAGGTAATGAAAAAGATTTACTCAGCAAAATTGAGGCTTTACGCGCCGATGGCTTGCTGGTGATTCAAGCGTTACCCAACTCAGAAGTCAATCTATCTGAGCTTAATTGTGACAGCGCGTTGGTAATGCGCGATGGCGAATGGCTCATTGAAGTTCTTAAGTAGTTAATTTTTACAAAATCTAATTAAAAAAGTAGTTATTTATGGCAAAGAATGTAGCAAAAAACGTTGTCGGACGTAATATTGTTGTGGTCGGTACTCAGTGGGGCGATGAAGGCAAAGGCAAAATCGTCGATTGGTTGACCGACCACGCGCAAGGCGTGGTGCGCTTTCAGGGTGGCCACAACGCAGGTCACACGCTGGTTGTAGGTCAAGGCGCAGCGCAACGTGTTTATAAGCTCAATCTCGTGCCTTCTGGTATCGTACGCACTGGTGTTAATTGCTACATTGGCAACGGTGTGGTGCTGGATGCTGGGCATTTGCTCAGCGAAATTGCAGCGTTGGAAAAGGGTGGTTTAGAAGTTAAAAAACGCCTCAAAGTCAGTCCAGGTTGTCCCTTGATTTTAAGCCACCACGTGGCGATTGACGCTGCGCGTGAGGCCAAGCGCGCTATAAAAATTGGCACGACTGGCAAAGGCATTGGCCCAACTTACGAAGACAAAGTGGCACGCCGTGCTTTGCGGGTCTATGACCTGTTTTACCCAGAACGTTTTGCGGAAAAATTACGCGAAGTGATGGATTACCATAACTTTGTTTTGACTAACTATCTTGGCGCACAAGCTGTTGATTTTAATCAGCAATATGATGCTAGTATGCAACATGCCATTGCTTTAAAGCCAATGATTTCAGATATTTCCGCAGATTTATACGCCGCCAATGATAGGGGTGAAAATTTATTGTTTGAAGGTGCACAAGGTACGTTGTTGGACATCGATCACGGTACGTATCCATATGTCACATCCAGCAATTGCATTGCAGGCCAAGCTTCTGCAGGCACGGGCGTGGGGGCAAATATGTTGCATTACGTGCTCGGCATCACCAAGGCCTATACCACGCGTGTTGGCGGCGGACCATTCCCAAGTGAATTGGATATTGATACCGACGGCGCGCCAGGCACACAGATGTCGGTGAAAGGCCAAGAAATTGGCACTGTGACAAAACGCAAACGTCGCTGCGGCTGGTTTGATGCGGCCGCTTTAAGAAGGTCTGCACGCATTAACGGCCTCACAGGCTTATGCATCACCAAATTAGACGTGCTGGACGGCATTACAACGCTGGATATTTGCACTGGTTATGAGTTAGATGGCAAAGTGGTCGATTTGTTGCCTGTGGGCGCAGATGATGTAGCGCGCTGCAAGCCAATCTACGAGAGGGTTGCAGGCTGGTCAGAAAGCACTTTTGGGGTTAAAACTTGGGATGGTTTGCCTGCAAATGCGCAGAATTATTTAAAACGCTTAGAAGCCCTTTGTGGTGTAAAAATTGCGATTGTTTCAACGGGCCCAGAGCGTGACGAGACGATTGTCATTGAACATCCATTTTCTGCATAAAATGCAAACTGCGTCACAATGCTTTGTTGCCGCATAAAAAATTATCACTTACATATAACCCATATGCCGCGCTCAATTTTTTACTTGCGCCTCGTCTTGTTTAGCACTTTGCATTTTATGTTTGTGTTAAGTCGCGGATGAAAAATTCAATTAAAAAGCAAAAACTTGCATGGGCAATCACCGGTTCAGGGCATTTTTTGCGCGAATCATTAGAAATTCTGCAAGGTCTTGAAAATGTAGATATTTTCCTTAGTCGCGCCGCTGCTGAAATTATTAAACAATATGGTTTTCAGGCGCAATTAGAGGCAACTGCTCACAAAGTGTATCAAGATAAAACCGCCAGCAGCGTACCTGTGGAGTTATTTTATGAAGGAAAATATCACACGCTGGTTATCGCGCCAGCTACCTCAAACACCATCGCAAAAATGGCTTATGGGTTTTCAGATTCTTTAGTTAGCAATCTCTATGCGCAAGCAGGCAAAACGTGTGTGCAGAGCATTATATTTGCTTGCGATACCGCGCCAGAACTTACATCCGAAGCACCGCGCGACAACACGGTGCAAGTGTTTCCGCGTCAGATTGACTTGGATAACGTAGAAAAACTGGCAAGCTTTGAATTAACGCAAATAGTAACTGATATGGATATGCTTCAGAAGGCAATATCCATGCGGATTGCAGGCTTACCTTAAAATAGTAAATCATGGCTGAAAAACTATTATTTGTAACAGGTAAATTGGCTGAGAAAAGCCTGAATAAAGTGTTGCAAGAAGTGCAAGCTAACCCCAAAACACCCAAGTTTAAATACCGTGTTGAACAAATTGGTGTATCAGTCGCCGCGCTGATGACGCCAGATTTAATCGCGCGCCGTCTAAAAAATTCTGGCAATGCCAACAAAATGATTTTGCCCGGGCTTTGCCAAGGCGATTTGAGCCAGTTGCATCGTCAATATGGCATCCCCGTGGAGCGCGGACCGGATGATTTAAAAGATTTGCCGCAGTATTTTGGACAACAAGGCATCGCGCCCGATTTAAGCCAATACAGCGTGCAAATTTTTGCCGAGATTGTTGATGCGCCCGATTTAACTGTGGATAAAATAGTTGCCAAAGCCCATCAATTCAAGGCGCAGGGTGCCAATGTGATTGACTTGGGATGCTTGCCGAACAAGCCTTTTACGCATTTGGCGGATACGATTAAAGCCTTAAAATCTGCTGGTTTAAGCGTCAGTGTCGATTCCATGAGTCCTGACGAATTGTTACTGGCGGGCAAGGCGGGCGCCGATTATTTGCTCAGTTTGACTGAAAAAACATTGTGGGTTGCCGATGCCGTGGAAGCCATGCCGATATTGATTCCCAGCGCACCTGGGAATATGATTTCGCTTTATCGCGCCATTGAAATTTGCCTTAAAAAGGGCAAGCCATTTATTGCCGATGCAATTTTAGATCCGATTCATTTTGGGCTAACGGATTCGATTGTGCGTTATCACAAGCTACGCAAAAAATACCCAAAAATCCAAATCATGATGGGTATCGGCAACGTTACAGAGCTCACGGATGCCGACACCACGGGCATTAACGCGATTTTATTTGGGCTAATTAGCGAGCTGAATATTAACGCGGTGTTAGCGACTTCGGTCAGCCCGCACGCGGTGAATGCGATTGCGGAGGCCGATACTGCGCGCCGCGTGATGTATGCCGCCAAGCAAGATGACCGCCTGCCGCGCGGCTATTCTACTGGCTTGAACGGTTTGCACGATAGAAAACCGTTTTCATATAATAAAGACGAAATTGCTGAATTTGCCGCGCAGATTAAAGACCCGAGTTTTCGGATTCAGGTGAGTGCAGATGGCGTGCATGTTTATAATCGTGATGGTCTATTGCAAGCGATTGATCCTTTTGCATTTTATCCTGACTTGGGCGTTGAAAATGATGCTTCGCATGCGTTTTATTTGGGCGTGGAGCTTGCACGCGCGCAAATTGCGCATCAGCTGGGTAAGCGCTATGTGCAAGACGAGGAATTAAACTGGGGTGTTTCTGAAAGCGGAAGGCTGAAGTCAGACAACAGAAAAAGTCATCGTGAAGCTTCGCTTAAAGAAAAAAAAGAAAAGCAAAAAAAGAATGATTTTTGAAACAATTATTACCAGTGTGAATTTGGCTGGAAAGCCACATGTAACACCGTTTGGTATAAGATATGAAGGGCAAAATGTGGTGATTTCGCCTTATAAGCCGTCGACAACGCTGGGTAATATTTTAACCACAAAATGTGCGGTAATGAATTTGACGGATGACGTACGCGTTTTTGCTGGTGCTGTTTGTAAAAAGCATCATTTGCCCCCCTTGCAGCCCAATAACCATGAGGGTTACAGACTGGCAGATTGTTTGGCGCATGTTGATTTAGAATTGCTTGAAGTGCGCGATGATACAACGCGCCCGCAACTTATCATGAAAAAAATAGCCGAATTTAATCACCAACCCTTTGCGGGATTTAATCGCGCGCAAGCCGCTGTGATAGAATTGGCGGTGTTGGTGAGCCGATTGCACATGTTGCCGCGCGAAAAAATTCTAACCGAATTACAATATTTGCAAATTGCAATCGACAAAACTGCGGGCGAGCGTGAGCTGGATGCCTGGAGTTGGCTCATTGAAAAAATAGACAATTTTTACGCTGAACAAACTGGACAAACTTAATGGATAAAGCTCAGGTATGACGCAACTTTTAATCAGCGTAAAAAATGCTGAAGAAGCCCTGATTGCGCTACAAGCTGGCGCAGATATTATTGATCTGAAAGATCCGAATGTCGGCGCACTTGGCGCGCTGGCCGTGGAAGAAACTGGGCACATTACTCAAGCGATTGATGGCTTTGGGATTTTAAGTGCAACCGTGGGTGAGCAGCATGTGAGATTGAATGATTTGGTGATGGACATAGAAGCGCGCGCTGAAATGGGTATCGATATTGTTAAAATTGCAGTTTCCGAACTGTTTTACGATGAAGATTTTTTGCTCGAAATGGCGAAGCTTAGTATGGTTAATATAAAAATAATTGCGGTATTTTTTGCAGATAGTACGCCGGACTTTGGTTTGTTAGGCATGCTACAAAAAGCGGGTTTTTATGGTGCGATGCTGGATACGAAAAATAAACAAAATAGCCTGCTAGATGTGCAATCAAAAAGGACTTTACGCTTATTTACACAATTATGTCATCAATACCACTTGAAGTCAGGCTTAGCTGGATCGCTGCGACTACAACATATTGAATTTCTGGCTAAATTTAATCCAACATACATTGGTTTTAGAGGGGGTGCGTGTGAAAGTGAGGTGCGAAATTCCTCACTATCTAGTAGCAAAGTAATTGAAATTAAAAATATGTTGCAAGAACACAACAAAAATAAGGAAAAACCGCGATTAATCTTGCATTTGGCGTTGCATAGTTAATGTGGATTGAGTATAGTTTCGCTATTAAAGATTGCTGTAAATTAGTTCTAAGTTTTGATAACAAAGGAGTTTCACATGAATAAGAAAATAGTTGGTCTTGCAGTTGTAGCAGCACTTAGTCTCACAGCATTTTCAGCATCAGCTGAGGATATGTTCCGTGGCGCATGGTATGCGGTACCTGGTTTAAGCTACATGAATACAGACAGCGATTTAGATGCGGACAATGGCCCAGGTGCTTTTATTAGTATTGCTAAAGAACTTTCACCAAGCTGGGATTTGCAAGGTCGTTTAGGCTACAACCGTGCGGATGAAGATACTAACCTTGCAGGTGCGAGTGGTCGTTACAAATCTACACAACTAGGCTTAGATGCTTTGTATATGTTTAGCCGTAGCAATTTCCGCCCATTCTTGTTGGCTGGATTAGGTGCGACACGCAATAATCTTGATTATAAGATTCCTGGTTTTGATGTGGATGGTAAAAAGACTTCATGGTTAGGTAGTTTAGGCTTGGGTGCACAATACTTGTTTAGCGATAATTTCGGTTTACAGGCTGATCTACGTCAACAATTTTCACGTGGCGATGCTAAAATTACCAACTTAGCTACAGGCGCAAGGGCAAGTGATAGTGGTAGCGTTAGTAACACTCTGTTGAACTTAGGTGGTGTGTTGCGCTTTGGTGCACCAGCTCCAGTAGTGGCTGAGCCAGCCCCAGAACCAGCTCCAATCGCAGCTGCTGAACCAGCTCCAGAGCCAGCTCCGGCACCAGCTCCAGCTCCAGAGCCAGTAAAATGCACACCACAAATGGATACCATCACTGTGGGCGCTGAGAAATTATTTGGTTTCGACAAGGCCAACCTTAAAGATGAAGGCAAAGCTGCGTTAGATGAAGCTGCTGCAAAAATTAAAGCTGCTCCAGAAATCAAAGCTGTTATCGTAACTGGTCACACAGACCGTATTGGTTCTGAGGCTTACAACCAAAAACTATCAGAGCGTCGTGCTAACCAAGTGAAAGACTACTTGGCTTCACAAGGTGTTGATGCAGCGATTATTGAAGCTGTTGGTAAAGGTGAATCAGAGCCTGTGGTTCAATGTGCTGGTAACAAAGCAACTAAGAAATTGATTTCTTGCTTACAACCTAACCGTCGTGTAGAAATTCGTGCCGAAGGTAAAAAGGAAACTGGCTGTAACTAAGCTAGTTAGCAAGTAAAAAAAGCCTCGCATTGCGAGGCTTTTTTACGTCTGAATTTTCATATCAAATCGCTTAAACGCTATAATATCGGTATGAAACTTAACGCTGATCTTATCATTGAAGTACGTTGGCTATGCCCAGTGATTCCAAGTAATACGTTGTTAGCGCAACAGGCTGTCGTTATTGAATCAGGGAAAATTATTGATGTTTGTTCGATTGAGGCCGCTAGTCAATATGATGCAATTGAGACAGTGCAGTTAAATGAGCATATCTTAATCCCTGGCTTGATTAATTTACACACGCACGCTGCTATGAGTCTAATGCGCGGCTTGGCTGATGATTTGCCGCTTATGCCGTGGTTGGAGCAGCATATTTGGCCTGCGGAGCGCGCAGTGGTTTCGCCTAGTTTTGTGCGCGATGGCTCACTGTTAGCCTGCGCCGAGATGTTAAGTGGTGGTATTACCACTTTTAATGACATGTATTTTTATCCTGAAGCAGCCGCGCAAGCCAGCAGGCAGGCAGGTATGCGCGCGAATTTAGGCCTGGTCGTGCTAGAGTTTTCAACCAACTATGCCAATGATGCTGAAGACTATATTGATAAAGGCACTGCAGCAAAAGACCTGCTGCGCGATGATCTGCTGATTAGTTTTAGTTTTGCGCCACACGCGCCCTATACAGTTTCAGACTCAACTTTTTCGCAAATTAATACCTTAAGTGCGCAACTAGATATTGGCGTTCACACGCACTTGCATGAAACAAAAGCTGAAATTGCGCAAAGTGAACAAACGCATGGCATTCGACCGCTAGCGCGTTTGGCCAATTTAGGTTTGTTAAACTCAACCGTTACTTTTGCGCATTGTGTGCATCTAAATCAAACAGAAATGAAACTATTGGCCGAACATGATTGTAGTATTGCACATTGTCCTAGCGCTAATTTAAAACTGGCTAGTGGCATCGCGCCAATAGCTGAGTACGCCAAATATGGCATCAATATTGGCTTAGGGACAGATGGTGCAGCCAGCAATAATCGCTTGGATATGTTTGCCGAGATGCGTTTGGCCGCACTTTTGGCCAAAGGGCAGAGCGGCGATGCGACAGCGATTTCCGCACATCAAGTACTGGAAATGGCGACAATAAACGGCGCCAAGGCATTAAATTTAGATGATAAAATCGGCTCGATAGAAATCGGTAAACTTGCTGATTTAACTGCTGTCAGATTGTCTGATATAGAAACGCAACCTTGTTTTGACCCCATCTCACATTTGGTTTATGTGGCTGGGCGCGAGCATGTAAGCCACACTTGGGTCAATGGTGATTTAAAATATCATAAGCCATCAGGTAGCGAAGGCGCGTTTAAAAACATTGAGCCGCAAGAATTACAAGAAATTGTGGCTAAATGGCAACCAAAATTGAGCGAGTTTAAAGCATAAATTATGAGCAATTTCGATACCGCAGAGCTGAACAAATTCGCCGAGTTAGCGCATAAATGGTGGGATAAAACCAGTGAGTTTAAACCGCTACACGACATTAACCCGCTACGTTTAAATTACATTGACGAAGCGGCAGTTTTGGCTGGAAAATCCGTGTTGGATGTCGGTTGCGGTGGCGGCATTTTGAGCGAATCGATGGCGCAAAAAGGTGCAAAAGTAACAGGCATCGATTTAGGTGAAAAAGCACTGAAAGTGGCACAGCTACACAGTTTAGAGAGCGGCGTTGCGGTTAATTATCAACTGATTTCCGTGGAAGAATTAGCGGGAAAACAGCCTGCAAGTTTTGATGTCGTGACCTGCTTGGAGATGCTCGAACACGTGCCAAAGCCTGCCAGCGTAGTTGCGGCTTGTGCTAAATTAGTCAAGCCTAGTGGCCAAGTATTTTTCTCGACCATCAATCGCAATCCGAAAGCGTATTTATTGGCGGTAATAGGTGCGGAGTACATTTTAAACATGCTGCCGCGCGGCACGCACGACTACGAAAAGTTTATTAAACCCTCTGAGTTGGCAGGCTGGGCGAGGTCTGCAGGTTTATCGCTTAATCATCAAATCGGCATGAGTTACAATCCAATTACGCAACATTATTGGTTAGGTGATAACGTTTCGGTGAATTATTTAATGTATTTTGTTAAAACCTAATTGATTAATACTGTACTTTTTGACCTAGACGGCACATTGGTGGATACTGCGCCAGACTTGGGCTATGCGCTGAATATTCAACTAGAGCGTCATGGTAAAAAGCTTTTAACTGATTCTGTCATTCGCCCATTTGCATCGCATGGTTCGCGTGGCTTAATCGGTTTGGGTTTTGGCATTACGCCAAAAGATGACAGTTTTTTGGCCATGCGTGATGAGTATTTAGCCATTTACGAAACCGTGTTTATGCGTAGCCCTGTGCTATTGTATGGTGTAGAAGATTTGCTACAAATCATTGAAAATAAAAAATTAAAGTGGGGAATTGTGACCAATAAGCCAAGTCGTTTTACACAACGTTTGATAGAGAGTATGGATTTGCATCATCGCGCCGCTTGTGTCGTCAGCGGCGATGATGCTACGCAACCAAAACCTTCGCCAGCCACTTTACTATTGGCTTGTAGCCAAATTGATGTAAATCCGAAAAATTGTGTATATGTGGGCGATGCAGAACGAGATATTGTGGCGGGAAAAGCGGCAGGTATGAAAACAGTCGTGGCGCTTTTTGGTTACATTGATAAAGCTGACAAACCTTGCGAGTGGGGCGCGGACGCACTGATAAGAACGCCAGCGGAATTATTGAGTTTTTTAAATATTTCCACTTAAATCGCCCTGCGTTCTAAAATCGCTTGTGCAAGCGTGCCGGAATCCACATATTCAATCTCGCCACCCATTGGCAATCCTCGCGCAATGCGACTGACAGCGATGTTGCGGATTTTTAGAAGCTCGCTAATATAATGCGCTGTGGCTTCGCCTTCCACTGTGTAATTGGTGGCTAAAATCACTTCTTTCACTACGCCATCTTGTGCACGTTTGATGAGTTTGTCCAAGTTAATTTCTTTCGGGCCAACGCCGTCTAATGGCGAAAGCCTGCCCATCAACACGAAATACATCCCATTGTAAGATTGCGTTTGTTCCATCATCATCAAATCGGTGGGCATTTCTACCACGCATAGCATCGTTTCTTCACGCTTTTCAGATTCGCAAAGTGGGCAAGTATCGGTCTCAGAAAAGTTATTACATAGTGTGCAATGACCCAGCACTTGCAGCGCATTATCTAAACTATGTCCCAGTTTTGCAGCACCGTTTCTATCGCGTTGCAACAGGTAATACGCCATGCGCAGAGCAGATTTTGGACCGACGCCAGGTAAACAGCGTAGTGAATCGATGAGTTGTTCTAAAGCGGGTGGGTTTTTCAAGGGCGCAATTTAAAAAGGTAATTTCATCCCAGCAGGCATCACACCGCTCATGCGCGCATTTGATGTCGCTTCGGCCTTTGCTCGTGCGTCGTTAAGTGCAATTAGCAATAAATCTTCCAGCGTTTCTCGATCGTCCATGGCCGCATCGTCAATCACCACGCGCTTGATTTGATTGTTGCAAGTCATGCTGATTTTTACCATACCGTTGCTGGCAACACCTTCCACTTCGGTCGTCGCAAGTTCTGCCTGCGCCTTTTGCATATTTGCTTGCATCATTTGGGCTTGTTTCATCATGTTGCCCATGCCACCCTTCATCATAATATTCTCCTAGTCATCATCATTTTTTCCTTTTTAATTGGGTTTGATAGAATTGGGAATAATTTGTGCGCCAAATTTTTGCATTAAATCTTGTACAAAAGGGTCGCCCATAATCGCCGCTTCCGCACCCGATTGCACGCTAGCTTTTTCGGTGGCATTTTGTTTAGCAGGCGTATTTGCTTCCACTTGACCTTCGGCACTGATTTCAAAATTGAGGCGAATTTTTTTACCAAAATATTCGTTAATTGCGTTGGATAATTTATCTTGATAACTGGCGCTGGCCAAGTGTTTTTGATGCTGCGAAACACGCAAATTAAAGCTGTTTTCGTCATGGCTCATCAACTCACAATTTTGCGCCAGTGCACGTGCCAAGCCCAGCTTGAGATTATTCTCGACCAAATTACGCCAATTACCATCAAAAACATTTTGAGTGGAAATAGGTTCTGAGAAAGCGGGGCTGTAAGTCGGGCTGGCATTAGCTTCCAAAGCATCATTTTCGATTGGTTTTAATAGTTCAGATTCAATTTTTTCAGGTTCTGCTATTTTGGCAGGTACTGCAACTTGAATTTTTTCTGCAGGTTTTATAGTCGCTCTTACTAGAACTTTTTCTGTCAATTTATCAGTCGGCGCAAACGCCAACAGACGCAACAAGGTCATGGTAAAGCCTGCGTACTCATCAGGCGCGAGACCAATGTCCCTTCTACCTAAAAGTGTGATTTGGTAATAAAGCTGCATAGTTTCAGGTGATAATTTTGCGGCTAAATCTAATAATATCGCACGTTCTGGTAAATCGTTTGCGATAGAGTCTGGAACTGTTTGCGCCATGGCGATTTGGTGTAGCAAATTGGCCAAATCATTTAACGCGGCTTCGAAAGAAATACTACGCGCTTCCATTTGTTTAGCTTTTTCAATCAGCGCTACACCATCTTGCGCGAGTAAAGCATGAATAATTTCAAATAAATAATTTTGATCAATCGCGCCCAACATGCTGCGTACTTCAGATTCGTTCACGGTTTGGTTGCCATAAGCAATTGCTTGGTCGGTGAGCGAAAGCGCATCACGCATACTGCCTGCAGCTGCGCGCGAAATCAGGTTAAGCGCCACAGACTCAAAACTGATATTTTCTTGATTGAGCACATTTTGCAAATGTTCGTTAATGGTTGTGCTGGCCATTTGTCGCAAATTAAACTGCAAACAACGGCTTAGCACGGTCACAGGCACTTTTTGGGGATCCGTAGTCGCCAAGATGAATTTAACG
>JANMYB010000092.1:0-11090 GCA_031381645.1 Methylotenera sp. | reverse complement strand
CTTCAAAGCCAAAACGCATTTCTGTAGCTGCTGGTGTTATCCACATAATATTTCTCCAAAAGTTGTTTAACAAAATTAAGTACTACTCAATCTATGAGTTATATATTACAGAATAGTTAAAGACCAAGCCTATGCGAAGGTATTAAAAACATCTAATGATTTTCATTAGAAAAGAAGTACAATTATTGAGTATGTACCCATTAATTGTTGAATGACATACCCTGGGAGGCAAGCGCAGAGCGGTTAGTAGGCCGATTATTTTTATAAAATAAACTTAATAAACTAATAAAACACGGTAACCCGCCACTGCTAAATCAGTCACATTAATGGCTAAATTAATGCGCACTTCATCGCGTGACGCAATGCCAGTAGCCACATTTGCGGACTCAGTTAAATACTCAGCAGGCTTGATGATTTTTCGTAAAACGGGTTGGTCAGAAGTATCGGTCAACGTAAGCTCAATGTTTGGATAAGCCTGCGCATAAGGCGCGCGATTGATGAGCAAACTAGAAAAATTAATCACGTTTTCATGTGTTTCGTCCTCCTGCATGTCAGAGTCATCAATGGTAAAAAAATCTAAATTCTTAGGTAAATCGATTTCACATTTAAGCAAAACACAGACTTGTACTAAATAAGGCTTAAACTGTGGATATTCCGCTGCGATTTTTGTGCGCACTGCGTAAATGCCTTGTAATCCAGCCAAAATAGCCAGTAGCAAGCTAAATAACAATAACCAAACATTAAGTTTTGTTTTGGATTGATGGAAGCTTGGATCGGCCGTTAAATCTTCAATGGTAGTAGGCGTTTCAACTTCGTAAATTTCTTCTGCTTCAATCACAATCTCTTCAATATATGGATTGTCGGGTTGAATGGATTCTAAATTTTCTAAATTGGGAACAGATTCTAAGACAACATTTAAAACCTCGCTCATAGGTTTTTCTTCGCTATCTTGTGATACTTCATTGCCTTGCGCTTCAATACTGGCATGGTATTCAGCCGCACTTGTAATGTCATCCGAAATTTCAGTAAGACGATTTTTTGCGTTAAAAATATGTTCGCAATTGCCGCACTGCACTTTGCCGCGATGTGCTTTTAGCTGCACTTTAGTAAGCAAAAACTGTGTTTCGCAAGCAGGGCAAGAGGTGATGTAATTCATCGTTTTGTGCCTGTGAGCAATATCCAAGCGTCTTTTTGTTGTGGTGTATCCATATTAAACCATTCGCTATAGCGTGCAATCAGCGTTTCTTTTTGTTCTTCTAATATACCTGATAATGCCAATTTAGCGCCAGTTTTGCAATATTTTGCTAGTGCTGGGGCAAGCACCATTAGCGCGCTGGATAAAATATTAGCCACAACAAAATCAAAAGTTTGGTCTGTAAATGTATTAGCATCAAAAAATTCGATTTTAACTTGGTTTTGTAGTCCATTATAATTGCTAGCAATGATGGCCTGAAAGTCAATATCTACGCCACTTACAGGGCATGCGCCAAGTTTTTTTGCGGCAATCGCTAAAATGCCAGAGCCGCAACCGTAATCTAACACAGATTTATTTTCCAACGGCTGTTCGCTTAGCCATTGCAAACATAAACTAGTGGTTGGATGACTGCCCGTGCCAAACGCCAAACCAGGGTCAAGCACGATATTGATCGCATCTGCATTGGGTGGCACATGCCAAGTTGGAATAATCCACATTTTATCGGTAATTTTAATCGGGTCAAATTGCGCTTGCGTAGCGCGCACCCAGTTTTGCTCGGGAATGATTTCGGTGCTGAACTGAAATTGTGGAATTTTAGTTGTCAGCCTAAGCGCATTAATAGTTTGGCTTATATTAGTAGACTCAGCAAACATTGCCGTGACGATGTTTTGTTGCCAAATGCCTGGAGGAGGGTCGCCCGGCTCACCAAAAATGGCTTGTTCGGTAGCGGTTTCAGCATTGGCATCTTCAATACTCGCAGAAAGTGCACCGATGTTCATTAATGCATCGCTAATTAAATCGGCATTATGTTCGTTCGCTTGAATTTTTAATAACAGCCAAGCCACCCTATTTATTGTGGCCAATACCTAATTTTTGTTCAAGATAATGAATACTGGTTCCACCTAGGTGAAAGGCCGCATCCGCCATTAAATCCGCATGCAATGGAATATTGGTTTTAATGCCATCCACTAGCATTTCAGATAGTGCTATACGCATGCGCGCAATCGCTTGGTCGCGTGTAGCGCCATAGGTAATGAGCTTACCAATCATCGAATCATAATGTGAGGGCACCGTGTAACCTGCGTAAGCGTGCGTATCTATACGTACACCAGGACCGCCAGGCATATGGAATGTGCCAATTTTGCCGGGTGAAGGCACAAAGTTATACGGATCTTCTGCGTTAATGCGACACTCAATGGCATGACCACGCAATACAATATCTTTTTGGCGGAATTTTAATTTTTCACCATTAGCCACAAAAATTTGTTGTTGTACCAGATCAAGCCCAGTAATCATCTCGGTCACGGTGTGCTCCACTTGCAAGCGCGTGTTCATCTCGATGAAATAAAATTCACCATTTTCATACAAAAATTCGAATGTGCCAGCACCTCGATATTTAATTTTACGACATGCTTCGGCACAGCGCTCACCAATTTTGTCTCGTAGTTTAGGCGCTAATAAAGGCGAAGGTGCCTCTTCGATAATTTTTTGATGGCGACGTTGCATAGAGCAATCACGGTCACCTAAAAAAACCGCGTTGCCATGTTGATCTGCCAAAATTTGTATTTCAATGTGGCGCGGGTTTTCTAAAAACTTTTCCATGTACACCATAGGGTTGCCAAAAGCAGCCTGTGCCTCGGCTTTGGTCATGGCAACTGCATTAATGAGTGCCGCCTCGGTATGCACAACGCGCATACCTCTACCGCCGCCGCCGCCAGCCGCTTTGATAATGACTGGGTAACCCACTTTTTTAGCAGTTTTTATTATTTCTGCGGGGTCATCCGGCAATGCGCCATCAGAGCCAGGGACGCATGGTACGCCCGCTTTTCGCATGGCGTCTTTAGCCGATACTTTATCGCCCATTAAGCGTATTGTTTCAGCGCGCGGGCCAATAAATACAAAGCCACTTTGTTCTACACGCTCTGCAAAATCTGCATTTTCAGATAAAAAGCCATAACCTGGATGAATCGCCTGTGCGTCGGTAACCTCTGCTGCACTGATTACGGCAGGAATGTTTAAATAACTTTGATTAGAAGGTGCTGGCCCAATGCAAACCGACTCATCGGCAAGTTTGACGTATTTGGCCTCTTTATCGGCTTCAGAATGAACCGCTACGGTTTTGATGCCAAGTTCACGGCACGCTCGTTGTACGCGTAGGGCAATCTCTCCGCGGTTGGCGATGAGTATTTTTTCAAACATAAATGCCTAACCAATCACAAATAAAGGTTCGCCGTATTCAACGGGTTGGCCGTTTTCGACTAATATTTTTTTAATCACGCCTGCGAAGTCGCAATCAATTTCGTTGAGTAATTTCATGGCTTCAATAATGCAAAGCGTATCGCCAACTGCCACTTTAGAGCCCACGTCAATAAAGGCTTTCGCATCAGGCGAGGATGAGCGATAAAATGTCCCTACCATGGGCGATTTAACAATGTGACCTTCAACCTCTGCAACCACCGATGCAGCGGCGGTTGGCACTGGTGTGGCATGCGCTTGTGGCGCTGTCGTATAGTGCATCGGCGCTTGGTTAAACATGGCTTGGTTAGGCATTAGTGCGCGGCTAATGCGTACTTTTTCTTCGCCTTCGGTGAGCTCAAGCTCTGAGATGCCAGACTCTTCAACCAAATCGATTAATTTTTTAAGTTTACGTAAATCCATAATAACCTCGGAGGTATTTAATTATTTAGTTAATTGAATTGTTAAGTTTGTTGATAGCGAACTGAAGCGCTGCATTATAGCCTTGAGCGCCCAAGCCGCTAATCACACCCACGGCGATATCACTGAAGTAGGAATGATGTCTAAAGCTTTCACGCGCAAACACGTTAGATAAATGCACTTCAATAAACGGAATTTTTACCGCAGAAATTGCATCTCGAATTGAAATTGAGGTGTGCGTAAATGCAGCTGGGTTGATGATGATGAAATCAACTTTATGGCTTGTAGATGAAGGGCTGGCAAGCGATTGAATTTTTGCCACAATATCGGATTCGGCATTGCTTTGATAAGTTTCTAAAGCAATGTTTTCCTGCTTAGCTAACGCGAGTAGGTTATTATCAATGTCTGCTAAAGTTAAATTACCGTAGTGCTCAGGTTCGCGAACACCGAGCAAATTTAGGTTGGGACCATGCAGCACTAATACCGACTTAGTGACCATAAAGCACTTCTTTTACTAGCAAATTTATAGAGAGTTTGCAGAACTTCATAAACGCGAGTTTGCCGAAGTTACGTGTTTTTGTCCAGCGGATTCGCAGAAATTAAGCGAAGTTATCAGGCTTAAAACTCTAAGTGACTGATTAGAAAGCTAAACTCTTTTATTAAATAATTTAATTAAAGTCTCTTCTAATAATGATTTTGTAACACGTCCAAAATAGGTTTTTGCCACGCTACCATCTGTTTTAATAATCACAGTGTATGGTAAAACCCCTTTGTTGTTGCCTAAATTGGCGGCAATTTCCATGCCTTGCATTTCGGCCGCAAAAAGTGGATAGCTTACTTTTGTTTCTTTTAAAAATTCGTCAATTGTGGCTACATCGTCAATCGCTAGGCCCAACACCACCAAGCTTTTATCTTTATACTCTTCATGCAGTTGCGATAGCTCTGGCATTTCTTCGCGGCACGGCTCGCACCAAGTTGCCCAAAAATTAAGCACCACCGTTTTGCCTGCGTATTGGGCTAAGTTTTGTTGTTGACCTTTTTCGTTAGGGAAGCTGGCGGCAAATAATGGCTGTGTTGACTGGGTGTCGTGTTGATGACTAATGCCTTGAAAAAAGTAGCGAAAGCCAAAACCAATCGATGCGATTAATAAAAGGCCAATAAATATGTTGTTGAATTTTTTGGCCATGATTATTGGTTCACTTTATTTAAAATTTGCGTAAAGTCCTCGGCATTTTTATAGCCAACTACTCGGGTTTTAATCTCATTGCCTGTTTTACCGAAGAAGATAATGCCTGGCGGGCCAAACAAATTAAAGCGTTTTAGCAACGCTTGGTCATCGTCGTTATTTGCCGTTACATCGGCTTGCAACAAAAGGGTGTTTTTTAGCGCAGCTTTTACTTTGTCATCGCTAAACGTAAATTTTTCCATCTCTTTGCAGCTGGTGCACCAATCGGCATAAAAATCTAACATCACTGTTTTGCCATTGGCATTTTTAATCGCTGTGTCTAACTCAGCCACACTGTTAATCCGCTGGAAAGGCAGGTGCGATATAGCTTGCAGCCCAAGTATTTTATTGACTGGTTGCGTCATACTGTTTGGTAGAATTGGCCACACAATATAGGCTGCCATCAACAACATCAACACGCCAAACAAGTTACGCACCGTGGTCATCCAAGCGCCCGCTTTGGGTAGCAAGCTGCTAGCTGATGCGCCAATAAGTAAAAGCGGCACGCCCATGCCAAGCGCGAGTGCAAATAGCCCAACGCTGCCTAATAATACGTTGTTTGTTTGGCCAATGTAAATCAGCGCGCCCGCCAATGGCGCCGCTACGCACGGGCTGACAATTAAGGCAGAAATCACGCCCATAATAAAAACACCAAAAAATTCGCCGCCTTTGAGTTTGTTACTGAAATTTAAAAGTTTGCTTTCGAAGGTGGAAGGCAATTTAAGTTCATAAAACCCAAACATTGAGAACGCCAAAATTACAAATAATAGTGCCGTGAAGCCCAATATCCACGGGCTTTGCAGGCTTTGCGAAATTAAATTTCCTGATAATCCCGCCGCGATGCCCGCTAGTGTGTAGCTAAGCGCCATGCCAAGTACATACGCCACCGATAAACCAAATGCATGTAGTTTGCAAGGTTTGGCTTGTTTGCTTTGACTGCCAACAATAATGCTAGATAAAATCGGAATCATAGGCAAAACGCAAGGCGTGAACGAAAGCAACAAACCCGCTACAAAAAAGCCTGCGATGACCAGCCACAAATTGCCAGATTTTAATGCAGTTGTTGTTTTATCATCTTCTAAAAAAGATGCTCCAGAAGCGCCGTCGCTATTGGTCTGCAGGGCAGAGCCATTTTCACTATTATTTAAGCTTAAATTAAATATTTTGGTTTGTGGCGCGTAGCACAAACCCTTTTCGCTACAGCCTTGATAACGTGCGTTTACTTGAATATTTTCTGTGGCTTTTAGCGGAATATTGGCCGAAAAATCGTGGTGATACACCTCTTGCTTGCCAAAGTTCGGATCGTCTTTAATGTCGCCGACAGGCAAATCGGCTGTTAGCCCTTGGCCGTTAGCATCTTTAAATGTAATGCGTTGCTTATAAAGATAATAGCCAGGTACAATTTTAAAATTAGCCGTTAAATTACTTGCATCTTTTGCGCTGACATCCAGTTTAAACGCGACATCTGGCGGCAAAAACTCATCTTCTTCTATTTCATTAGTAAATAAACTTGCGCCTTTGCTACTTTCAGCCGCATGCAACAATTGCACGCTAGCTGTTGTCAATAAAGAGAATAAAATAACGTTTAACCAATATTTCAAACAACACCTCAAATTTTAATGCTAAATAATATAATCATTTATAGTTGCAAAAAGCATATAACATCCCAATTTACAGAGAATAAATTCCGTAGAAAGTTCTAATCATGCGTTTTTTAGTAGGTTTAATTTTACTCGCTTTTCCGTTCGCCGAGATATTTCTGCTGGTGAATCTCGCCCACAAATATGGCTGGTGGGTGCTATTTTACTTAGTCGTCATTATGCTTTTAGGCTTACAATTGATTCGCGGCGAAAAATTATTGATGTCCGCCAAAATGATGCAAAGCCTTTCGGCAGGCGGTAACCCAATTAAAACCATGCTGTCCAGCGCGCGGAATATGGTGGCTGGCGTGCTGCTGATTATTCCTGGCATCATTACAGATATAATTGCGGTGATATTATTGTTAATTCCAATTAGTAAGCCGAGCCTTGCTGGTGCGGCCAACTCACCCCCACATTATCAACGCACAAAAGCTGCCAACGATGATGTGATTGAAGGCGAATACGTTGAAATTAAAGAGGATTTTGATAAAAATCCTAGAAAATAAACGACGATAAAAAATAAACAAGTTAAAAAATAGAGAAATTAATGAGTCACAAAGTCACCATTCAAAATAGCGGCCACACATTTGAGGTGCGCCCCAGTCAAACCGTGTTGCAAGCCGCCATAGAAGCGGATATTCACATCCCTTACGGCTGTCGCAACGGCGCATGCGGCTCGTGTAAAGCCAAGTTGGTTTCAGGCAAAGTGATGCATGACGATTATCAACATAGCGCGATGACAGAGGCCGAATTAGCTGCAGGAAACACGTTGCTATGTTGCGCCCGCCCCCTAGAAGACATCATGGTGGAATGCCGCGAAGTGGGCGGATTAACCGGCATCAAACCGCGTATTTTGCCAGCGCGCGTGGCTAAAAAAGAACAATTAAGTCACGATGTAATTGCGCTGCACCTGCAATTACCGGCGAGTGAGCGCTTACATTTTTTAGCTGGCCAATATATCGAGTTTATTTTAAAAGATGGTAAACGCCGCGCCTTCTCTATCGCCAATGCACCGCACGATGCTGAATTTTTACAGCTACATATCCGTGTTATTCCAGGCGGTGTGTTTAGTGCTTATGTGGCGAATGAAATGCAAGAAAAAGCTATATTGCGCTTAGAAGCGCCATTTGGTAACTTCTTTTTACGTGAAGATTCGCAAAAGCCGATTATTTTTGTGGCAGGCGGCACGGGCTTTGCGCCCGTTAAAGGTATTATCGAGCACATGCTGCATAACAACATTAAACGCGACATTATTTTGTATCGCGGCGCGCGGGTGGCAGAAGACTTATACATGCACGAGCTGTGCGAAAAATGGGCAGAATTTACCCCACATTTAACTTATATTTCTGTGTTATCAGAACCTGCTGCAAGTGACGATTGGCAAGGCAGAACTGGTTTAGTACATGAAGCTGTATTAGCTGACATAAAGGATTTAAGCGGCTATCAAGCCTATGTGTGTGGCGCACCAGGTATGTGTGAAGTTGCGCACAATACGTTTGTAGCGCAAGGTTTATCGCTGGACGAGTTTTTTAGCGATGCGTTTACGTTTGCGGCTACGCCAAAGTTAGCAACATTATAGTTTGGTATTTAATGTTTATAAGACGACGTGTAATATCCCTTACCATCTAATTGCAATACAAAGGCTGTAGTGATTTTGTCAGTCTCAGGACAGTTAAACTTTTGTTCGTTTTGTTCTGTTTGATTCAACTGACAATGCGATTTCATACTAGAAATCTCTCTAACATCAAATTCAAACTCTCCCCAGCCTTGATTAGTGTCAAGATTGTGTGCTTCATGAATATTTTTGGCAGATTTAGGCAAGTATTCTGGTAGCCATCCTCGTTCAAATGCCCCTGCTTTCTTTGCCTCTTCATAGTTTGCATATAACGTATTTTTAATTTCGGAGCGGCTCATGAAAATAACAATTAGCATCAGAAGTGTTAAGGTCAGTAAAATCCAAAAGATACGGCTTTTAAGTGAGTTCAGCATAACTTAATATTTTTACCATCGCTTCATCGCCTAGTACGCCTGCTACAGTCACATTTAAGCCCTTCTGAATTGGTAATTCAACGATTCTTGCATGGTTCACAAATAAAGTCACATGTTTTAACCAGTCTGCATCGCCCGCCAAATCTATTAGGTGGCGCATGGCTTCACTGCTGGTGACGACGATGCCATGCAGTTTTTTTTCAGCATAAAGTTGTGCTAGTAAATCGCAATCGGTTTGTGGGTTAATGCGTTGGTAGCATTCTGCAAAGGTGACTTGTGCACCACGTTTTTTAAGAGTTTCCGCCAATATTTCGCGCCCACCCAGGCCGCGGAAAATCATCACTTTTTTGCCCGCAACATTGGTCATTTCGGGCAGTGCGAGTAAGGATTCACTATCGAAACGGTCGTTAGGAGCGAGTACGTTTGCTACTCCAAAATCTTGCAACTCGCTTGCTGTAACTGGGCCTATGGCAGCGAATTTTAATTTTGTTGGAATGCCTTGTTCAACGAGTCGCGGCATGCCGTTTTGCACAGCATTGCTGCTGATAAAAATCGCCCAATCGTAGCTGTTAACTTCACTTATTACCATCTCAAATTGACTGTAATCAGTGAGCGGAGTAATTTCTACAAGCGGGAACAAAATCGGCGTGCCACCTGCCTCGGTAATCAGCGCAGCTAATTTTTTAGCTTGGTCTACAGGTCGTGTAATGGCAACGCCAATGCCTGTTAAATCCTTAGTCGTCATTCTGAACCCAAGTTTTATTTGGGTGAAGAATCCATTGCAGTTTAACTAAAAAACTGGATTCTTCGCCTAGAAAAACCCTAGACTCAGAATGACGGTGGAGGAGTTTGGACATGTTTTAGGTAACTACTTTATATGCTCAAGCGCGGCCAAAATTTTATTCGCGCCACGCGCAATGAGTTTATCCGCCAGAGCTCTACCAACTGCATCAGCATTGGTTGCTAGGCCACCCGCTGTTTCGCGCAACATTTGTTTGCCATCTACACTCGCCACAAAGCCTGTGATATTAATGCTATTACCTTCTTTTAATGCATAAGCGCCCAGCGGCACCGTGCAACTGCCTGCCAAGGCGCGGCTAAAGGCGCGCTCGGCCTCGACGCATAATTGTGTATCGATATGGTTTAAGGGTGCGAGTATTTCAATTAAATCAGTTCTTGCTGCGTTAATCTCTATGCCCAGTGCGCCTTGCCCAACGGCGGGGATGCTATCCGTTGGCGCGATAGAACCACGGATACGGTTGCCAAGTCCTAAACGGATTAAGCCAGCTGCCGCTAAAATAATGGCAGCGTATTGCCCTTCATCAAGCTTGCGTAAGCGCGTTTGTACATTGCCGCGCAGCGATTCAATTTTTAAGTGCGGAAAGCGCGCTTGTATTTGGCTTTGACGGCGCAGGCTAGAAGTGCCGACAATGCTGCCGTGCGGCAACTCTTCAAGCGAATTAAAGTTGTTCGATACAAACGCATCACGTGCATCCTCGCGCTCGCCCGTAGCGGCCATCGCAAAACCGCTTGGTAGGTTCATCGGTACGTCCTTCATGCTGTGTACGGCTAAGTCGGCGCTGCCGTCGGCCAAAGCCATTTCTAGTTCTTTAACAAATAAACCTTTGCCGCCTATGCGAGAGAGCGGCGAATCCAAAATTTGGTCGCCCGTGGTGGTCATGCCTAAAATTTGCACGTCACAGTTTGGGTATAGTGCTTGCAACCGCGCTTGCACATGCTTGGCTTGCCACATAGCCAGCGCACTTTCGCGCGAGGCAATTACGAGTTTTTTTGGCGCGATATTTTTAGGTGAGTTTGACATGTGAATGATTTTATCACAGCCTAGTTTTTATTAACGTGTTTACAAACTGTTACAAAAATTTTGACATTTATAGGTTAGGCTAACGTTTTGCGTGTGTAAAAATACAAATAAAAATAACCATTATTTAAGCTAATACATTGTTTTAAATCGGTTTTAAAGGAGAACTTTATGCAATATCAAATCGATACTTTCATTGCTTCACTGAATCAATTTTGGTTACAACTGGTTAATTTTGTGCCTAAACTATTAGCAGTCATCGTCATTTTATTTGTGGGTTGGTTGATAGCTAAGCTGGCTAGAAAGGCGGTTAAACGTGCATTAGAGTTTGCACAATTTGATAAATTTGCACAAAAATCTGGGCTAGAAGCCTTTATGAGCCACGGTAATTTTAATTTGACCTTAAGCGGTATTATCAGCCAAGTGGTATATTGGCTGGTGATTATTTTGTTTGTTACTACAGGCGCTAGCGCTTTGGGTTTAAGCGAATTGGCAGTGTTTTTACAACAGTTTGCTAACTATTTACCGCATATTATTGTGGCGATTTTAGTGGTGATTTTTGGTACT
>JANMYB010000097.1:0-4200 GCA_031381645.1 Methylotenera sp. | reverse complement strand
TTGATTTTCTTCATTAAAAATCGAGCAAGTCACATAGAGTAATTTACCTTTTTTTGCCAAACATTGCCACAATTGTTGCAAAATTGCCGATTGTTGTTGCGTAAATGTTGCAATATCGGTCTCGCGGCGTAGCCATTTAATGTCCACATGCCTGCGCACAATGCCAGACGCGGTGCACGGCACATCGGCCAATATGCGATCAAACGGCTGAGTTGCTTTGAAAGTTGACGCATCGCCCAGTTGCAAATTAGCCTTTAAATTAAGTCTTTTCAAATTGCTTTCCACACGATTTAAACGGCTGGCATCGTTATCCAGTGCAGTTAAGTCAACGTTTTCTAATTCTAAAATATGCCCTGCTTTTCCACCCGGCGCGGCGCAGGCATCCAAAACTTTTATATTGGGCTGCAAATCCAACAAGTGCGCCGCCAGTTGCGCGCCGTAATCTTGCACCGAAACCACGCCATCTGCAAAACCTGGCACTTGCTCAACGGGTAAAGGTTTCGTCAACATCACCGCATCGGCACCAAGATGCACTGCCTCAATACTTTGCCGAGCCAGTAATTGCAAATATTCCTCGGTGTTTGTAAGCCTGCGATTTACGCGCAAAGTCATGGGCGGATGCAAATTACCTGTTTTTAATATGACCTGGAAGCCGCATGGATATTGGTCTGTAGGCATGCCATTTTTAGTAACATTTTGCTCTGGATATTGTGTTTTAAGCTTATTTATCCACCATTGCGGATACGAATAAAGCGCGACTTCATCCGTTTTTAATTTTTCAGCCAACGCATCTTTTTGGCGTAAGAAGTTGCGCAACACGCCATTGACCAAACCTTTTGCCCAACGTGGTTTTGCGTCACCCGCCGCTTTAACTGCTTGATTCACCACGGTAAAATCATCGGCTTTATCGTGCAACAACTGATAAATCGCCACCAATAAAAGCGCCGTAATATGTTCATTGCTCAACGGTTTTTCTAACAACTGCGTTAAGTAAGCGTTCACCTCACCATAAAACCGTAACGTGCCATAACTTAAATCGGCTGCCGCACCGCGTTGTTGCGGCGTTGCCTTTGGGTAACTGCTTAGCGCATCTGGCAAAGCCAACGTGAGATTGCGACCAGACAAGACATTGGATACGGCGATAGCAGCGATTTGTTGGGAAATATACAAAGAAAACTTTCAAATTCGAATTGCATGAATTTTACTTGATATGCAGCCACGATGCTCGCTTTTAAATCCCCTGTGCCGCGCCTAAGGGTTTGGCGCCAAGGTCGCTGTGAAACAGCGGGCACTTGGCGGACATAACCTTTACGGTTAATGCAAACAGATGCTAGGTGACGAGGACTGTCTGAACGAAGTGAGTTCCGCAACCGCCCAGATGCGGCGCTAAGACCGAAGGAAACAAGCTGCAGCGGGTAGCGTTTGACAACCGACTTAGTGCTTTAGCACTTAGCGAGGTTGGGGACGCCCCTTGCGGGTGTTGCTTTGGTTTCTTTCTTTTGGCTTAGCAAAAGATAGAAACTCGCAAGTCGCGCGATAGCGATAAAATTATATCAATTCAATGCGAGGAAAATATTTACAAAGCAAAGGCTTAAGGTCTGTTAAGTATTCACTGACAGCCAAATGCAAAGGGACATAGGCTTTTATTGCAAAATCATAAACTTCATTCTCACGTGTTTGAAGCGGCCTATCGTACTTTAAGGAGGCATTTCGTGTTTTTATTTCTTGCAATTCGGCAGTTTGTGAATCCATGCGGATTCCAACAGTACTATTAGGCTGTGAGCCACTTTTTCCTTTGATTGGCCCACGCACGGACATAGAGCCTGGTATTAAGTGTACTGCACCGCGGTGAAAATCATGAACGCGCACTGTAGCTATAAGTGTGCAATGCCGAACCTTCTCCTCAGCTTCAGCTAAAAATTTAGCTTTTTCATCTTTTTTCTTCATAGTATCAAATTCAGTTGAAGCAATTTCGATAGGTGCACGTGCAGAATTGACACTTGCCATTAGTAACCAATTAAAAATTTCAAGACTATCAGATGTAATTGCATTGTTTAAAAAGAACTCGGAGCGAGTTACGTGATCTTTGATGGAAAACTCAAAGCCAAAAGGCATTTCAGGAATATTGCTCACATATTTCCTAAAGCTGACTCGCCATCGCCATCAACCTTCTCACTCTCTCCTCCGTCTTTGGGTGCGTACTAAACAAACTATCAAACGACACGCCTGCCAAAGGATTAATAATCATCATCTGCCCAGTCTCTGGGTGCGCTTCTGCCGTTTGATTAGGAATTTGTCGCGCGTAATTATGAATCTTCTCCAACGCACTAGCTAAAGCTTTTGGGTCTTTGCTAATCTGGGCGCCCATTCTATCTGCTTCGTATTCACGACTACGCGAGATGGCCATTTGAATTAGCCCAGCCGCCATCGGTGCCAAAAACATCATTAATATGCCGATGATAGGGTTTGGGCGGTCGCGTCCACCTCCAAACATCATGCCAAATTGCGCGATAGAACCAATGGCGCCTGCCATGGTGGCAGAAATAGTAGAGATTAATGTATCTCTGTGTTTAACATGTGCAAGCTCGTGCGCCATTACACCGCGCAATTCACGATCGCTTAAAATTTGCATAATGCCAACAGTGGCAGCCACCGCCGCGTTTTCTGGGTTGCGGCCTGTAGCAAAAGCGTTAGGTTGCGGGTTTTCCATCACATATACTTTTGGCATGGGCAGCTCGGCATTTTCGGCCAGCTCTTTTACCATGTTGTAATAGCTTCTAAATTCCGTATTATCAGCAGAAATTTCTTGCGCGCCATACATTTTTAACACTGCTTTGTCTGAAAACCAATAGGCATAAACGTTCATCGCGCCCGCTAAACATAGCGCCATTATCATGCCGCCGCTGCCACCAAAAGCCGCACCCACCGCGCCAAATAAGGCGGTGATGCCTGCCATCAGTACAAAGGTTTTAATCCAGTTTCCAAACATATTGTTCTCCTTAATTATTGCTGATAAGCACTTAAATTGAATATGCTGTCAAAATGGTGAAATTACAAGCTTTTAGCTACTTAAAAACTAACCAAAAACCTCGCCGACTTTTACATGCTGCCCTTGTATGAACTGCTGCGCTGTTTGGCGTTTTCCGCCTGGCATTTGCAGTTCAGTTACCTCCAAAACGCTATCGATGCAGGCCGCATGGATATTGACTCCTAGGCCGATTATTTCACCATTTTTTTGATATGTTTTTATGTTTAAAGCGTTTGCAAACCAAATGCGACAAGTCTCGCCGCGAAACTGCGCGGTGGCTACAGGGAAAGGATTGAACGCGCGTACCTGACGTGATATTTCCACGGCAGTTTTTTGCCAATCGATTTTTGATTCTGATTTTTCAAGTTTATGCGCATACGTCACCAAACTTTCATCTTGCGGCTCGCTTGGCAATACGCCATTTTTAGCTAAATCTGTCATGGCTTTTACCATTAAATCTGCACCGATTTTACTTAAAGCATCGTGCAAAGTTTGCGTGGTATCGGTGTCTGTAATCGGCACCATGCCTTTACTCACCATCGCGCCAGCATCTAAAGCTGGCACCACCTCCATAATCGTCACACCAGTTTCTGTATCACCCGCCAGCAAAGCACGGTGAATCGGCGCCGCGCCGCGCCAACGCGGCAGTAGCGAGGCGTGAATGTTGTAACAGCCTTTTTGAAACATATTCAAAACCGTAGTTGGGATTATCAAGCCATACGCCGCGACTATCATCACATCGGCTTGCATAGCAGCAATGTGCGCTTGAACGTCTGCTGGTTTTAAACTTTCTGGCTGAAATACGTTGAGATTTTGCTGCAAAGCAAGCTGTTTCACTGGGCTAGCGGTGAGCTTCATACCGCGCCCAGCAGGACGATCGGGCTGCGTGAGCACCATGCAAACTTCGAAGCCTTCTTCCTTTAAATCAGGCGCTCCAGAAGCCGCATCTAATAAGGCTTGCAGGGCAGGTACTGCAAACTCTGGCGTTCCAGCGAATATAATTTTCACTAAAAACTACTTTCCACGGCTTAGTTTAACCATTTTATTTTTGATGCGATTGCGTTTAAGTGGTGATAAATATTCCACAAATACTTTACCCAACAAATGATCCATTTCGTGCTGAATACACACCGCCAGCAGGCCATCGGCGTTTAATTTGAATTTTTTTCCTT
>JANMYB010000076.1:0-9267 GCA_031381645.1 Methylotenera sp. | reverse complement strand
GCGCACTTCTACATTTGCGGTGAGAAAAATCTTGAGTGTTGCATCAGGAAACACCACCGAGCCCATATCGCGCCCGTCAGCTACCAAGCCAGGTAATTTTCTAAAACTCTGCTGCAAATCAAACAGCGCTTGGCGCACTTGTGGGTGAATCGCCACCTCAGACGCGCCGCAGCTGATTTCATCGCTGCGAACTAGCGCTGCGATGGGTTTGTTTCCAAGGAATATTTCGTCTTCTATAAACTGAATTTTTAGCGTTTTTGCCATCTCTCCAAGTGCGTCGGCGTTATCCCAAGCAATATTTTGTTGCTTTGCGGCTAGCGCGACGATTCTGTATAAAGCGCCAGAATCCAAATAATGAAAGCCTAACTTTTCGGCCACCAATTGCGCCACCGTGCCTTTGCCGCTGGCTGACGGGCCATCTATCGCGATGACAGGAATGGGTAGATTAACTGACAATTTTTGCAAACTCTTCAAAATAATTGGGGAAAGTTTTCGCGACGCATTTTGGGTTGTTAATGGTAATCGGTACGCCGCCAAGTGAAACCAGCGAAAAACACATTGCCATGCGATGGTCGTCGTAGGTGTCAATCACTGCGTTTGGTGTTAATTGGGCAGGCGGTGTGATTTTAATGTAATCCGCACCTTCCTCCACAATGGCGCCCACTTTGCGCAATTCGGTCGCCATGGCGGCGATGCGGTCAGTTTCTTTCACACGCCAGCTGGCAATATTGCGCAATGTCGTCGTACCTTCAGCAAATAGCGCCAAAATCGCGAGTGTCATTGCGGCATCGGGGATGTGGTTGCAATCTAAATCAATGGCTTGCAGCTGTTTAGGCTTATAAGTTTGGATTTTATTATTGCTAAAACTAGAACCAACTGTGTGCCTAGGACCAAATCTATTGCCGTAAGCAACCATGACCCCCATTTTTTTCAAGGCATCGGCAAAGCGTATATCGCCTTGAATGCTGTTTTCTCCTACACCCTCAACGAGTACGTTCCCTGCTATCGCGCCAGCAGCCAAGAAATATGAGGCGCTTGAAGCATCGCCCTCTACGAACATTTGTTTAGGTGAAGTGTAGTTACTATCTGACGCAATGGTAAATGTTTTCCACTCATCACGTATGACATTTACGCCAAAGCGTGCCATTAAGTTAAGTGTGATTTCAATATAAGGCTTAGATATTAGTTCGCCAACCACTTCAATCGTGGCTTGCTGCTTGGTGAGTGGCAATGCCATTAAAAGCGCGGTTAAAAACTGGCTGGAAACATCGCCGCGAATTTTAATTGGTTTGCTCACATCAATATTGGCGGGTAAAATTTTGAGCGGCGGAAAACCTTCATTTTCTAAATATTCAATATTCGCACCAATTTGCCGTAGCGCATCGACCAAATCGCCAATTGGCCGCTCGTGCATACGCGGCACACCCGAGAGCGTGTAATGCCCGCCAGATAAGGCTAGTGCAGCAGTGAGCGGCCTAAACGCAGTGCCAGCATTCCCCAAAAAAAGTTCAGCATATTTGCTGGGACTACCTTTATTGGTAAAGTTGCCGCCGCAGCCATGTACACACCAATCGGTTCCGCTTAGTTTTTCTAACTTTACCCCAAGTTTTTCTAACGCCTCCAGCATGTGCGCGGTGTCGTCAGAAACCAATAAATCACGGATTTCCGTGACACCATTTGCTAGTGCGGCCAACAACAGCGTGCGATTTGAAATACTTTTTGAACCTGGAAGTTTAATCGTGCCTTCGGCGCGGCTGGCGGCGGGTAAATGTAATTGCTCCATATTTATTGCGCTTTGCCCCAGTCGTTACGTGCTTGGCTGGCACGTTCAAATAGCGCCAGCAAGCCTGCTGCATCGCCATTTTCCAACAAGATTTTGAGCTGCGCCAATTGTGCTTGGTATGCAGTAACTTCTTGAATTAACGCAGTTTTGTTGGCAAGCGAAATATCGCGCCACATCTCGGGGTGACTGCCGGCAATGCGTGTGAAATCTCTAAATCCGCTGGCGGCAAAGCCAAATAACTCGGCAGCGTTGGGGCGGCTGGCGATTTCATCCACCAGCGCGAACGCGAGTAAATGTGGCAAATGACTGACGGCGGCGAAGATGCTGTCGTGTGTTTCTGCAGACATTTCAGAAACCTTTGCGCCACATTTTTTCCATAATTCGGCAACGCCAGAAACCGCGTCCCTATTGGTCTGCAGGGCAGGCGAGGTAACAGGTGTTAAAACAACATTTTTACCTACAAACAAGTCAGATTTTGCCGCAGAAACGCCAGATTTCTCTGCGCCAGCAATCGGGTGGCCGCCGACAAATTGGTTAAATTGTTCGCCTAAAATTTCGCGCGCGCTGGCCAAAACATCGCTTTTAGTGCTGCCCGCATCGGTGATAATAGTTTTAGCGTTTAAATGCGGTTTGATGTTTTGTAAAATGTTCGCTGTTTGTGCCACAGGCGCTGCAATTAAGATTAAATCAGCATCGTTACAAGCCGCATGGATATTGGTCTCTAGAGCATCAATTACGTTTAATTTTAGCGCTTCATTTAAGCTTTTTTCACTGCGCCCAATGCCCACAATATGCGTGTTTTGGTCTGCTTTTTTCAAAGCCAAAGCAACCGAGCCGCCAATCAGGCCCACACCAAAGATTGTTAATTTTTTCAAAACCAGAGTTTTTTCAAAAGAGATCATGCAGAAAATTAAAAACGAAATTGTAGCACGTGACAGGTGTTTATTGAGCGCTAGCCTTGTGACACCCATTCGCCATCAATTAACTTTTCTTGCGGTTTAAACTGTTGTTTATAAGCCATTTTTTGGCTTTCTTCTATCCAATATCCCAAATACAAATATGGCAAATTTAAGTTCCTTGTCCATTCGGCCAACCACATAATTGAATAAGTGCCAAAGCTGGTCTTGGCCTCAGTTGCATCGTAAAACGTGTAAACGGCGGAGACGCCATCGCGCACCACATCGATGACGCTGACGATTTTGACTTGGTTTGCAGCATCGCGAAACTCCACTATCAGGCTTTCCACATTGCTCATGCACAAAAATTGCAAGTATTGATTCGCACCTTCCTCTACGTCGGTGGGCAGACTCAATTCTGGCTCTGCATGGCGCAAATTTTGGTAGCTGGTATAAAGCTCAAAGTGACTTTGAATATAGCCCAGCGGCAATATGCGCGCTGTTAAATTGGCATGTTGTTTATGCGCACGTTTTTGGCTGCGCGTCGGCGTAAATTCGCTTAAAATTAATCGAATGGCAATACAGGCGTTGCAGTTAAAGCAATGTGGCCTATATGCAAACTTGCCACTGCGCCGAAAACCTTGCTGAATAAGGCCGCTGTAGATATTGGTATCTACCAAATGATGCGGCGCGGCGATTAAACTTTGCGCAAGTTTGTTGGGCAAATAGCCGCATTTGTACGGCGTAGTCACGTAAAATTGCAATTGATGCAGCGCAGGTTCGCTAGGCAATGTCATGCTGATTAGTTTATCAAGTTTTTTAGTTTTGTGGCAAAGTCTTCACGATCAATTTCGCGGCCGCCAAAACTGGCGAGTAAAGGCGTTTTCATTTGGCAATCTATCATGCCAACACTTTGATTTTTAAGATAATTTACCAAATGCACAAACGCGACTTTTGAGGCGTCGGTGTGCGTGTAAAACATGCTTTCGCCATAAAACATATGGCCTATTTTAATGCCATAGCAACCGCCTACCAATTGACTTCCAAGCCAGCTTTCTGCGCATATTGCAAAACCCAAATCGTGCAATTGGCAATACGCATTAATCATTTCGTTGCTAATCCATGTGTTTGATTGATGGTTGTCTGCTTGCGCGTCTCGCGGCGTTTGGCTACAAGCCGTCATTACCTCGCGAAAAGCCGTGTTAAAGCGTATTTCAAACGGCTGTTTTTTGAGCGTTTTTTTGAGTGATGCGGAAACTTTTAACTCTTCTGGAAACAACACCATGCGAGGGTTTGGGCTCCACCATATAATCGGCTCGTTCGCGTTAAACCAAGGGAAAATTCCTAGACTGTAAGCATTTAAAAGGCGCGTGGGCGACAAATCGCCACCAATTGCAATTAAGCCGTTCGGCTCGCTTAAAGCTTGGGTGAGTGGTGGAAAAGCGCAAACGTCTTCGCCTTCGCTTTCTAAAGCCGCGACGCGACCAGCTTCCAATTGATAGTAGCCGTTGCTCAATTCAAATTAACATCCAAGCTGCCATGCCCGCCATCAGCAAATCCTCGATAATCGTCACCGTCGTCATGGGCAAATTAAAGCCTGTGCCGAGGCAAGCACAGCGGATTTTCTGCTTGTTTGCAACTGCTAAAATCACACCAATGCTAGAAAAAGTCATTACAATCAATGTAATCACATTAATTAGCATCGGCCTGTAGCCTAATAAATAAGCGGTTCCCAGAGCAAGTTCTATAAAAGGATAAAAGTAGCCATAAACGGGTAATTTTTTTGCCAATAAATCATACATGGCGTAACTTTGTGCAAAACCGCGTAAATCGAGCAGTTTGAAAAACGAAAATACTAAGAAAAATCCTGCCATAAAGTTTGGCATAAAACGGTGTAAACGAAATTCGTCACTCGCAATTTCAATCGTTAAAGTAACCAATAAAATGTAGAAAAACACGAGCAGTAGCGGCTTGTAAGTCACAGAAAATGATTTTTCATCTTCACTATTATTCGCCTGATTTGTTTCTACAAGATTTTTAGGCAAAATCTCCGCGCCAATGTGATAGTTACCGATGTTTTTCAATAGGGCATTTAAGTTTTCAATCGTTTCTTTTTGCACTGTAAGCTTTATTTGAGGCGGCTTTAGCGTCACTTCTACAGTGTCCGCATACGGCGCTAAAGCAGTCTTTACCTTGGCAACGCAGTTGTTGCAAGTCATGCCAGAAATCGAGTAAATTGCGTGTGTTTTCATCGTATTAACTATAACCTATAAAAACCGTGTAAGCTGTAATTTAATAACAGGTAATTTAATAACAATAAATTTAAAACATAAATTTTCGGGGAAGTGATTTATTTATGAACACGATTTATAAAAAAACCCTAAAAGGGATTGAAGAAGCTTCATTGCGTAGCCAAGGTTTGCAATTAAAACTGCGGGAATATTTAAAGCAGGTGGATGGCGTGAGAACTGTGGATGAAATTCAGCGCTCAAATCCACACTTGGTGGAAGTGGATGTGGTGCTATTGGTGTTGAAAAATGACGGTTATGTTGAAGTTTTACACTAAGTTGAACTAAAAAATAAACACCATAAGTCTTTGTAATTTAATGAAAAGTGCGTAGAATGCGCGCCTTATGGAGTTATACACCAATAATCTAGCCAAACCGATTTTCGCCTATCGCCCGTATTGGGCGAAGCGCTTTGGCACGGCCAACATGCTGCCGATGACGCGCGCCGAAATGGACGAGTTGGGTTGGGATTCTTGCGACATTATTTTGGTCACGGGCGATGCTTATATCGATCATCCCAGTTTCGGCATGGCGCTGGTTGGGCGTTTGCTTGAAGCGCAGGGTTTCCGCGTTGGTATTATCGCGCAGCCCGATTGGCAAGATGCAAAAGCCTTCAAAGCACTCGGCAAACCGAATCTCTACTTTGGCATCACCGCTGGCAATATGGATAGCATGGTTAATCGCTACACGGCTGATAGAAAAATCCGTTCTGATGATGCCTACACGGCGGATGCCGCGCCGAATAAGCGCCCAGATAGAGCCGTTTTGGTGTACTCGCAACGTTGTCGTGAAGCTTATTCAAGCGTCCCGTTAGTGATTGGCAGCATCGAAGCCAGTTTGCGTCGCATTGCACATTACGATTACTGGAGCGACAAAGTGCGCCGTAGTATTTTGGTGGATAGTAAAGCGGATATTTTGCTCTATGGCAACGCCGAGCGCGCCTTGGTGGAATTAAGTCACCGTATCGCCAAAGGTGAAAAAGTGGCGGATATTCAAGACATTCGCGGTACTGCTTTTTTACGCAAAAATATTCCAGAAGGTTGGGCGGAAGTAGAATCTACAAAATTAGACCGCCCAGGCACGATTGATAAGCCGATTGACCCGTATGAGATGAAAATGGGTGCAGGAACAAGCTGCGAAACAGAAGCTAAAAAAGACGAGCCAAAACTACCCGAAGGTACAAATCCAATTCAAATAATCCGCAAACCAAAGGCCGATAGAAGCATGCAAGTGGTGCGCTTGCCCGATTACGAAGAAGTATCAAAAGACCCCATTTTGTACGCCCACGCTTCACGGGTGTTGCACCTAGAGGCTAACCCAGGCAATGCGCGCGCGCTGGTGCAAAAGCATGGCGACCGCGAAGTGTGGTTGAATCCGCCGCCGATTCCATTGACGACTAAAGAGATGGATTATGTCTATGATATGCCGTACGCGCGCAAGCCGCACCCGATTTATAAAAACGCCAAAATTCCGGCTTGGGAGATGATACGTTTTAGTGTCAACATTATGCGCGGTTGTTTTGGCGGCTGTACGTTTTGTAGCATTACCGAGCACGAAGGCCGTATTATTCAAAGCCGCAGTGAGGAATCAATTCTCAAAGAAGTTGAAGAAATTCGCGATAAAGTGGATGGTTTTACTGGTATTATTTCTGATCTTGGCGGCCCGACTGCCAATATGTATCGTATTGCGTGTAAAAGCGAGAAAATCGAACAGGCTTGCAGAAAATTGTCATGCGTTTACCCAGGCATTTGTGAGAATTTGAATACCGATCACAGCGCGCTGATTCAGCTGTATCGAAAAGCTCGCGCCATTAAAGGCGTTAAAAAGATATTAATCGGTTCTGGTTTGCGTTACGATTTGGCGGTAAAGTCGCCAGAATACGTGAAAGAGCTGGTACAGCATCACGTCGGCGGCTACTTAAAAATCGCTCCAGAACACAGTGAAGAAAACGTGCTCAGCAAAATGATGAAGCCGGGCATGGGCGCGTACGATGAATTTAAAGCCATGTTTGAAAAATTCAGCGCCGAGGTGGGTAAAAAGCAGTATCTCATTCCCTATTTTATTGCCGCGCACCCAGGCACCACAGATGAAGATATGCTGAATTTGGCGCTATGGCTGAAAAAATACGAGTTTAGGTTAGACCAAGTACAAAACTTTACGCCCACGCCGATGGCAATGGCGACTGCCATGTACCACAGTGGCAAAAACCCGCTGCGCAAAGTGACGGCGGATTCTGAAAATGTGCCGATACCCAAGGCAGGTAACGTGCGCAAACTGCACAAGGCGTTTATTCGTTATCACGACCCCGCAAACTGGCCGATGCTGCGCGAAGCGCTTAAAAAAATGGGCAGGGCAGATTTAATCGGTAATAGCAAAAAACATTTAGTGCCCGCGTTTCAGCCAGCGGTGATGGGCTCTGTGCGGCAATCGGATGGTAGCGTGTTTAAACCCAAAGCATTGCCGAAAGCTTTTAATAACTTTAAAAACGCGGCTAGGCCTGCGTTTAAAAAACCTGCAAAAGCACGTTAATTTTTTCTAAATTAATCGGCCTGGAAGGCTCATGGATATTGGCTTGCAGAGCAGGTGTTTTGGCGTGTGAATAATGCGCTTTAACGCATATATTCCACGGACAAGCCAAATACTGGCTTTGCCGTCATTCCGTGCTTGACACGGAATCCAGTGACTTTCTCATTAAGCCGCTTTCGCGCGGCGGGCGAGTTACTTTCCTTTGCTTGTCCAAAGGAAAGTAACCAAAGCAAATGACACCCCGCTGCCGCTTTATCCTCCGGTCTTAGCGCCGCATATGGGCGGCTGCGGAACTCGCTTCGCTCAGACAGTCCTCGCCGCTTTCCATCTGCGGGCTCAAGCCGAAGGCGCGGCAAGGGGATTGAAAAACCACGTGAATTTGTGAATTTGTAGGTTGGCGGTGAGTGTAGCGAACCCCAGCGTGTTAAGAAATGTTGGGGTTCATGAAATCAATTCACCCCAACCTACGAGCTTTCCAGCGAATTCTTTACGGCCGAAATTGCGACCCTGGCGGTGCAACTAAAGAGCTCCTGACATCGGACCGACTCGCCCTGTTTCTCGTAGTCACGCCAGACTACGTAGCGCCATAGTTCCTGCTGCGCGAGAAATTCTATCCGTCCTGCTCTCGGGCAATGGCGAACAAATTGCATCGCCCAGTCATAGGTTCCGCCGTACCCGAAGTAATTTAGCGTCGACAGCCGCGCATCTGCATCGGAAGTAGTACCCACTTTGACCAATCGAAGGGACTCAGAAGAAGCAACGTACACGTAGCCCGCATCATCGAAGCGCCGAAGAAAGGCGAGGTTATGCGTTCCGCACTGGACACAATGCCCGGCGCGCGTTCGGATGGTGTGACCAGCGCGAGCGCATGGTGAAACGCCAATCGCTACGATCATACCGAGTTCGCTCATGATCGCCTCGTACTCGCTCCTACTGTATCCAGTCGCGTCAAACACCTGTGACAGCGGGATCTGATGCCGAAGGAAGAACTCGATCTGTTCGTCATTGGGACGGGTCATAGATAGCCTCGCGACCTAACGTGGTGCGAGTTATGCGACACCCCGAATAATTAAAGATATGCATAGCATAGATTTAATTGTGAGTGGGCGCAAGCCGCGCAGCGGTGTTCGAATCAACGAAGGGATAGGGGTCGCGTAGCGACCATCCCGAAGTTGAGATAACTCGCACCACGATAAGCGGGAGCGCAGCGACCGCTTATCGTTTGAATTAAGGGGCGCCGTTAGGCGTCCCGCTTGAATGATGGGTTAGGTGTAATGATGCTTGACGCTCTAAAGGCAACAAGTACTGTGAACCTGACATTACAGACTTGCCACGCAATACTTGACTAAAACCATCTGCTGAAAATGATATAAAACTCTCGGTAGGCCAACCAAGTTCAATACTCCAATTAAAGGTTGAATACCCGTTAGGAGAGCTTTTAAGTTCTCGCTGTATTTCGTGAATCATTATTGGCCCAACACGAGCTGGAGCTTTTGAGTAATCAATTTTTATAACCAAGTCAGTAACGCCATGAAAACAAAGTGTGGCTGGATTTATAAGAAAGTTAAAGCTGTTGTTTTCTGCATTTTGCCACTCTAGGATGTAATCAATATCAAGCTCTAATACACCGCTCCAGTCATCTTCGCCCTCACGAATATGAAAGTTATGAATATGGTTGTCATGCCAATTCATTTTTTCAAAGTCGTCCATTACCGTCATAGCTTTTTTACACCTAACGTTTGAGCTAAGTGGGCGACGGCGGCAGTCAAGCGGG
>JANMYB010000011.1:0-10281 GCA_031381645.1 Methylotenera sp. | reverse complement strand
CTCGTAGGCTTGGTTCTCTAGCGCGATTAATTTAAGCCCAATCTCGTTGCTCTGTGCCCTTAACATTTCAGCGTCAATCAATACGCCGTTGCGCTCTATGGTAAATAAACAGGCCGAGCTGGGCATTTCGATTTGGCTGTAGATAAAATTAAGTTTTTCATCGGCGGCAATTTGCGGGTACAGCGCCGCATGTAGCTGCAAGGTAATATCCGCGTCCTCAGCCGCGTATTCGGCGGCCACTTCAACGGTGACTTGATTGAAGCTGACTTGCTTGGCGCCTTTGCCCGCTACGTCTTCAAAGTGAATCGTGCTTAAGCCCAAATGTCGCTCTGCCAGCGCATCCATGCCATGTGTTTTGTGCGATTCAAACACATACGATTGCAGCATGGTGTCGTGCGCGATGCCGTTGAGCGCAATGCCGTGATTAGCCAAAACGTGGCTATCATATTTTAGATTTTGGCCGACTTTTTTGATGGTTTCGCTTTCGAGAATCGGTTTTATTTTCGCTAAAGTTTCGGCAAAATTAAGCTGGTCTGGCGCATCAAAATAATCGTGTGTGAGCGGTAAATAAGCCGCGCTGCCAGCTTCGACAGAAAACGACATACCAACAATTTTGGCGAGCATCGGCTCGAGTGACGTGGTTTCGGTGTCGAAGCAAATCAGCGCGGCGTTTCGCAATTTTTCTAGCCAGTTGTCTAATTGCGCGTTGCTTAAAATGGTTTCGTAATTGCGTGAATTGTTTGCAATATATTGTTTTTCAGCAGAAATATTTTCCGAAATAGATGCTCCAGAAGGCTCATGGATATTGGTCTGCATGGCAGAGGTATTTTCTGTTTTTTGCACTCCGTCTTGCATATTATCCAGCTCGCGGCGCCAGCTTTTAAATTCAAAGCGGTCGAATAATTCTGCCAACTTGGTTTTGTCGATGGCCTGCGGCGATAAGTCAGAAAAGTTTTCTTGGATACCGATATCCGTTCTAATCGTAATCAGCTCACGCGCTGTCGGTAGCCATGGCAATGCTTTGCGTAAGTTTTCGCCCACCACACCGCTAATCTCATCGGCATGCGCCACAATATTTTCTAGGTTGCCATATTGCGTCAGCCATTTCACTGCTGTTTTTGGCCCGACTTTTTCCACACCTGGCACGTTATCTGAGGTGTCGCCAATCAGCACCAAATAATCAATCATCAACGCAGGCGGAATGCCAAATTTCTTTTCGACGCCAGCAATGTCGAGCACATCATCGACGCGCCTAAACGCGTCACGCATGGTGTTGACCACGGTAATTTGTTGGTTGACTAATTGCGATATATCTTTGTCGCCAGTGGAAATAATAGTGCGGATACCCTCACGCTCTGCTTGCTTGGCCAATGCACCAATCACGTCATCAGCCTCTACACCGTCAATCATAATCAACGGCCAACCTAAGGCTTTAATCGCCTCGTGTAGTGGTTCGATTTGCGGGCGCAAATCATCTGGCATTGCTGCGCGGTTGGCTTTATATTGAGGGTAAATATCGTCGCGAAAGGTTTTGCCTTTGGCATCGAACACGCACGCGCTATAATCGCTAGGGTAATCTTTGTGCAAACGGCGTAACATATTGAGCACGCCCTGAATCGCGCCAGTGGGTTCGTTTTTGCTGTTGCGCAAATCGGGCATCGCGTGAAAGGCACGGTACAAATAAGATGAGCCATCAACTAACAGTAGAGTCTTCATGTTTTAGGATGCTTTAAAAATGACAAAAAAATTACCAAAAATTATCGAACCAGAATTGCTCAACGGCAATGCGGAAAGCCATGAAGCTTGGCACGCATTTGAGATTATGGCAGAATTTGTCGGCGCCACCGAAAAGTTAAAAGAAATTACGCCTGCGGTTTCTGTTTTTGGTAGTGCGCGTACTGAGCCAGAACACCCGTATTATAAGCTTACAGAAGAAATTGCACGCTTGCTGTCAGATGCAGGTTTTTGTGTCATTTCTGGTGGCGGGCCAGGCATTATGGAAGCCGCAAATAAAGGTGCTTTTCCTGGACAAGCACCGAGTATTGGGCTAAATATTGAGCTGCCACATGAGCAAACAGGCAATCCATATCAAGATATTAGCATCAATTTCCAACACTTCTTTATGCGAAAAGTGATGTTTGTAAAATACGCCAGCGCCTATGTGGTGATGCCAGGCGGCTTTGGCACGTTAGATGAGCTGATGGAAGTGATTACGCTGGTGCAAACTGGAAAAACACGCAAAATCCCTATTATTTTAGTGGGTAAAACTTTTTGGGCTGGCTTACTCGATTGGCTAAAAAATTCATTGGTAGCAGAAGGCATGGCTGGCCCTGAAGATTTGGAGCTAATTCAATTGATTGACGAACCAAAAGCGATTGTCGAAGCCATATTTAAACATTACGAATCGATAGGTTTTGAGCTGACACCTGCTGAACGCAAGATTCAACTTTATTTGTAGGTTTTATTTACTTGGGCATACGTTTTTTAATGTGCTTTTTGTTAGAATGAGTTAACTGAATGATATTCGAAAGCTTGACATGCAGAACCTAAAATCACTTTATTTGCTGTTGTGCCTAGTGCCTAACTTGGCATTGGCAGCGCCTGCGAATTTGGAGCCGCTGGAAGAAGTGCAACCGCCACCAAAAATTGTGGATGGCGAAGCGTTGGAAGGTGAACCACAAGTCACTATTCGCAAAAAAGGGTCGGAAACAATTGAAGAATATCGCATTAATGGTGAGCTTTATATGATGAAAGTTACGCCAGAGCATGGCGTACCTTATTATTTGCATAAAGAAGACCAAGATGGTAGCTGGGTGAATTCAGGGCCGAATCCGCCGCTTAGTATTCCGAAATGGATTATCTTTAGATTCTAAAAACAAACCAAAGCACTGTCACCAAACGTTATTGCGTGCCAAATAAAATGTCTTTACATACAACAGCTTATGCGCCTCGATTTTATTTAACGCGCGCCTAGTTTGATTTAACCATTTTGATTTATTCAGCTATGACCTGATAATTTTATGTCCGTTTTCACTACCTTAAATCTCGAAGAAGCTCGTGCCTGGTTGCGCGATTTTGCCATTGGCGAAATCGTTGAGTTGCGCGGTATTGCTGCGGGGATTACCAATACTAATTATTTTGTAATCACCAATAGCGCTCGTTATGTGCTCACCATTTTCGAGCATCATAAGATGGAGGAGTTGCCTTATTTTGTTGAGCTAATGACACACTTGGCTAAGCACGGCGTGCCTTGCCCAACGCCAATTGCGGATAAAAATGGCTTGGCTTTGCATGTGCTAAAAGGCAAGCCTGCGCTGATGGTGAGTTGTTTGGTGGGTGATGACGTGGTAACTCCGAATGATGCGCAAGTGGCGCAAGTGGCGAGTGCGCTGGCTAAAATGCATCTTGTGGGGCAAAGTTTTACAGGAGCTGGCGTGAACCAACGTGGTGCGGAATGGTTTCTTGACACAGCGCAAAAAGTGCTGCCCAAGTTGTTTGCAGGAGAGGCTGAGCTATTAAAAGGCGAATTGTATTATCAAATGGCACTGGATACCAGCCAGCTGCCCCACGGCGTGGTGCATGGCGACTTGTTTCGAGATAACGTGCTGTTTGATGGTGATAATTTAGGCGGTTATATTGATTTCTATTATGCTTGTAACGATATTTTGTTGTATGACGTCGCGATAGCGGTAAACGAATGGTGCCTGCATCATCACGGTAGCGATTTAGGGCAAATTGACGAAGAGAAAATGCACGTTTTTTTAGCGGCATATCAAACGGTTCGTCCGCTCAGTAAGCTGGAGTTGAAGCTGTGGCTTGCTATGCTACGTCGAGCCGCGCTTAGATTTTGGCTGTCTCGGTTGAGCGACTTTTACTTTCCGCAAGATGGTCAGCTCACATATATCAAAGACCCCAGTCATTTTAGAAACTTACTGCAACAATATCTCAATTTGGCAGATGATTTAGGAGAGTAATAGCACAATGGCAATTTTAGAATCACGCATCAAAACTGGCGTTAGCTGGGTGAAAGAAAGCATAGATTTATTTAAAACTGCGCCGCGCAAGTGGTTACTGTTGGCGCTGGTGTATGTGGGTATTTTTATGATGATGCCATCGATTCCAGGTTTGCAGTTTTTTGCGTTTATAAGCGTGTTGATTTGGCCAGTTTTTTTGGCGATCGCCATTATGATGTATCGTAACGCTGACATGAAAAAACAGCAAAATATAGGCGAAATTTTCAATCAAATTCAACCAAAAATGTCACAACTAATGGTTCTGGGAGCCTCATGTTTGCTATATGCTGTGCTGGTAAGTTTTGTGCTGAATAGCGACATTGAAGGATTGGTTGCGTTGACACAAAATAAAGCTGAGATGACCGAGCCGCAAGTATTGGCCTTAATGCAAAAAATGGTGCCATTCATGCTCAAACTTGCGCTACTTTTAATACCGCTAATGATGGCAACTTGGTTTTCGCCCATGCTCATTGCGTTTAACAATTATGATTTAGTGAAAGCGATTAAATCGAGTATTGCAGGTTCAATTCAATATATGATTGCCCTGGCATCCGCATGGATATTGCTCTCTGGCGGCATTGTGGTGCTGATGCTAACTGTGGGAATCGTAGTAGGCATCGTCAGCAACTTGGTGCCAGCACTAGGCCAAATGCTCACTTCATTTTTAATTTTTGGCTGCTTGCTACTTGCCACCGCGCTCATGTTGGCCTTTCAATATGTGAGTTATCGCGATGCATTTAGAGCAGCATAAGCGCTAAAATAGCTTATGCTGCAACTCGTATGGATATTGCCTCTCAGAGCATATTTTTTAATATTTTTTTGCTCATACTTTCTCAAGTCGGGCATATTCCATCGCTAGTGTTTTTAAACCTTGGTTGCCAAAGTTAATTTTAATCACTAAATTTTCGCCATTGCCTTCGTAAGTCACCACTACGCCTTCGCCAAATTTGGCATGGCGTACGCTAGAGCCAATTTTAAAAGGGTAGTTGTTGGCTTGAGATGGCGCAACTTGGTGCGATGGCGCTTGGCGAGAAGTGAATTGATAGTCGCCGCCCGTGGCATAATTTTTGGCAATCGGTTTGCTGTTAAGGCGCTTTAACAAAGCTTCGGGTATTTCATCTAAAAAGCGTGATGGAATTCCATAGCGCACTTGTCCGTGTAGCATGCGGCTTTGCGCATGGCTTAGGTATAAGCGCTGGCGTGCACGCGTGACAGCCACATACATCAAGCGACGTTCTTCTTCTAGTCCACCCGTTTCGCTGGCGCTATTTTCATGTGGGCATAAACCTTCTTCTAGGCCGCTAATAAACACCGCTTTAAATTCTAAGCCCTTAGACGCATGTACCGTCATCAGTTGCAGCGCATCGTAGCCAATGGTGGCTTGATGGTCGCCTGCTTCAAGGCTGGCATGTGTTAAAAATTGCGTCATTAAATCTTGCGGTTCGTCCCCATCCACATTGTTGTGGTTGCCAAAATCTTGGTTGGTAAACGCGACGGTGGCGGTGATGAGTTCCGCTAAGTTTTCTAGTCTGTCTTCACCGTCTTTATCATTCTCGTAATGTACTTTAAGGCCAGATAGGGTGGTGGCTAACTCGGCAACCTCTGATAAGGTAATACCATACGCTTGGTCGGTCATCTCACGGATTAAATGCACAAAACCTTCAATGCCTTTGCCACCAGGTTTGCCATTACCTACTTTATTCACAGCAGCTTGCCACAAGCTACATTCGTTTTGGCGTGCGCCTTCCTGCAGTTGTTCTAAGCTTCGGGCACCGATGCCACGTGCAGGAAAGTTAATCACCCGCAACAGCGCAGTGTCGTCATTGGCATTGGCAATGAGGCGCATATAAGCGAGTGCATGTTTAATTTCTGCGCGCTCAAAAAAGCGCAAACCACCATACACGCGGTAGGGCAGGTTGGCCGAAAATAAGGCATGTTCCAAAATACGCGATTGCGCGTTACTGCGATAGAGTAGCGCCATATCTGCCAGCGGTGTGCCTTCACTTTGCAGCATTTTTACTTCGTCAACAATAAATTGCGCTTCATCGGTGTCGTTATAAGCTTCATAGACTCTTACAGGCTCGCCAGCACCTGCCGACGTCCATAAGTTTTTGCCAAGTCGATTTTGGTTGTGAGAAATAATCGCGTTCGCCGCATCTAAAATATTGCTGTGACTACGATAGTTTTCTTCGAGCTTTACAATATTTTGCACTTTAAAATCGCGCTCAAAATCTTTCATGTTACCGACGCGCGCACCGCGAAAGCCATAAATCGATTGGTCATCATCACCTACTGCAAACATGCAATTTTCTTTGCCCGCCAATAATTTTAGCCATAAATATTGCAGTCGATTGGTATCTTGAAACTCATCCACCAGTATGTATTTGAAACGACTTTGGTAATGTTCACGAATGCGCGCATCGCGCTCTAATAGCTCGTAACAACGCAATAAAAGTTCGGCAAAATCGGCCACGCCTTCACGGTTACATTGTTTGTCGTACTCCTCAAAAATTTCGCACATTTTTTTGCTGTGGTCATCATAAGCATCCACCGTATGCGCGCGCAAACCCTCTTCTTTACAGCTATTAATATAGCCTTGCACTTGCTTAGGCACAAATTTTTCGTCGTCCACATTCATGGCTTTCATCACGCGTTTAATCGCAGAAAGCTGGTCTGAAGTATCTAAAATTTGGAAGGTGCTAGGCAAGCCCGCCTCGCGGTGGTGCGCGCGCAGCAAGCGATTACATAAACCATGAAAAGTACCAGCCCACATGCCGCGCGTATTGATTGGTAGCATACTTGTAAGCCGCGTCAGCATTTCTTTGGCAGCTTTATTGGTAAACGTCACCGCCATTAAACCCATGGGTGAAATCTGCTCGGTTTGAATCAACCAAGCAATTCTAGTCGTCAACACGCGTGTTTTTCCGCTGCCCGCGCCCGCCAATATGAGTGCGGATTGGTGCGGTAGGGTGACTGCTTCGAGCTGCTTATTATTAAGTCCAGTGAGGAGAGAAGGCTGAGTTTCCATAGCGATATTATCGCATGGGATGTGCTCAAAACTATTAGAAAAAAAGTGTGAAATAGTTGGAACTAAGCCAAACAGGATAAGTCTGAACTTGCATGACGGCGAAGTTCAGACTTTGCTATCTTTCCGCTTCTTTCCTCCCTGAGCGGAAGCCTTAGACGATGAGGCATTTTGCCCCGATTTATTCCCCTTAATCGGGGCTTTTTTTGGGCTTTGTCAGTTTGTAACTGACTTGCATCGAACTGTAAACCAACTGTAACCAGATGACAAGCGGTTTGTTGTGCTATTTAAACCGTTCGGTTTGAATTGTGAAGTAAAGCTGAATCATTAAAGTTGCCAATCAATCGGCGTTTGACCTTGCCTCATTAAATACTGATTAATCGTAGAAAATTGATGATTACCAAAAAAACCACGATGCGCTGACAAAGGCGATGGGTGAACGGATTTAAGTACCAAATGCCGCTTCCCATCAATCACATCACCTTTTTTCTGCGCATAACTGCCCCATAATACAAATACCAATCCTTCACGATGCTGGTTCAATGCAGTGATGGCGGCATCTGTAAATGCCTCCCAGCCTTTGCCCTGATGAGCTCCTGCTTTGCCCTGTTCTACCGTCAGCGTGGCATTCAACAACAATACACCTTGTTCTGCCCACGGCGTTAAATCACCATTTCGACCCATGTTGATATTTAAATCAGACGCAATTTCCTTAAAAATATTCACTAACGATGGTGGTGGGGTTATACCTTTCGGCACAGAAAAACTTAAACCGTGTGCCTGAGGCTGGCCTTTATCTTGGCCATGGTAAGGATCTTGCCCAATAATCACGACTCTAACTTTATCAAAAGGCGTGTGATTAAACGAATTAAAAATCAAAGGGCTAGGTGGATAAATCACTTTGCCAGCCGCTTTTTCTTGCTTAAGAAAATCGCGTAGAGCCTGCATATAAGGCTTCTCGAGTTCATCGCCGATGACAGCCAGCCATGAGGAGTGAAGTTGACCGGGTTTTTCATTATTTGTAGTTGTCATCACTTTATCTACTTGGCTTTGGCTATACAGTGCCCTGATTCATTGCTTGATATTACTAGCTCTAAATTGTTTAACACAGGCTCAACGACTTCCATGAGCATAAGATAAGCTATATTTTTTGCCTTGCCCATTTCAGCTGACGTAGCTTTGTAACCTTTATGAACCACATTATTTCTAACAAGTTGAATTTCTTCAGCTTCTTTTAATATTGGTTTGTTTTGCATGCCTTTTATTGATGAAAGATCAACATTAGCTGCATGCAAACATAATGCACTTAATAGTTTGTTGTAACGACTGAACCCACTTTGCCCAGTAGATGACTCTACGATTAATGCGGCAATATTTTCATTATGAACCATGCCGAATAAAACAGGCTTTAGTAGCACCGATTTTAGATAAAGTTCTATTGCTGTTGTGTACATTACAAGAGAGCATTGAGGTGATAGCTCCATCAGCTCATTGCCGTGATTAGAACACTCCATGGGAGTTTTTATTATATTGGGGTTCTGTAAAAAATATGATTGCATTCTTTCCGTAATGAATTGCTCTATAGCAATTTCTTTATGCTCAGGAAACAATTCCTCACTTATACGATCATAAAAATCATCCATTGCAGCATCATGCAGCATCATGTTCGTCGTAACTCATAACTGTCCTTATAGCATAACGTAAAATAGTCATCCTAATTGATGGGTTACTTTGCGTCAAATAACACTGAGTAATAAAAAAACCTCGCCGAAGCGAGGTTTTGTTTTTGAATGCTACTTAGGGCATTCCAGCTTCAATTCGATGGTGAGGCTAGGCGGTGAATCATTTGCGACGCAGACAGTACGTTTAGTACGGCAAGGAGCAAATGATGAAACCAACGACGCCTCACTGAAGAACTTAAGATTGGAATTACATCATCCCGCCCATGCCACCCATCCCACCCATATCCCCACCACCCATTGCTGGTGCGTCATCTTTAGGTAGTTCGGCAATCATACAGTCCGTCGTTAACATTAAGCCAGCGACTGAAGCCGCGTTTTGCAATGCGCTACGCGTGACTTTAGTTGGGTCAAGAATACCCATATCGATCATGTCACCGTAGGTTTCATTGGCCGCGTTGTAGCCGTAGTTACCTTTGTTCGCCGCAACGTTGTTCACCACTACTGAAGGCTCAACACCAGCATTCTGAACGATTTGGCGTAATGGTTCTTCTACTGCGCGCAGCACAATTTTTACACCTGCATCTTGGTCTGGATTGTCGCCTTTTACTTTAGCAATAGCATCGCGAGCACGAATGAGTGCCACGCCGCCGCCAGCTACAATGCCCTCTTCTACCGCAGCGCGGGTTGCGTGCAATGCATCCTCAACACGGGCTTTTTTCTCTTTCATTTCAATTTCAGTGGTCGCGCCCACTTTAATCACCGCAACACCGCCAGCTAATTTAGCGACACGTTCTTGCAGTTTTTCTTTATCGTAGTCGCTTGTTGCTTCTTCAATTTGCGCTTTAATTTGAGCAATGCGCGATTTAATCGTGCCTTGGGCACCTGCGCCATCAATGATGATAGTGTTTTCTTTGCCGACTTCGATGCGTTTGGCAGAACCTAAATCTTCCAATTTCACGTTTTCTAATTTTAAGCCAACTTCATCTGCAATCACGGTACCGCCAGTTAAAATGGCGATATCTTCTAACATGGCTTTACGACGGTCACCAAAGCCTGGCGCTTTCACTGCTGTGGTTTTTAAAATGCCGCGAATGTTGTTTACAACCAAGGTTGCTAAGGCTTCACCGTCGATATCTTCGGCAATAATCAATAGCGGACGGCCAGATTTAGCCACTTGCTCTAAGGTTGGCAATAAATCGCGAATGTTGCTGATTTTTTTGTCATGCAGTAAAACTAAAGGATTATCCATCAAGGCAATTTGGCGCTCTGCGTTGTTGATGAAGTAGGGTGATAGGTAGCCACGGTCGAATTGCATACCTTCTACAATATCGAGCTCGCTTTCTAAACCAGAACCATCTTCAACCGTAATCACGCCTTCTTTACCTACTTTGTCCATCGCATCAGCAATAATTTTGCCGATTGATTCATCAGAGTTGGCTGAAATTGAGCCTACTTGGGCGATTTCTTTGCTGGTCGTGCAATCTTTAGATTGTTCTTTAAGGCTTGCAACTGCCGCTACCACTGCTTTATCAATACCGCGTTTTAAATCCATTGGGTTCAT
>JANMYB010000081.1:0-3274 GCA_031381645.1 Methylotenera sp. | reverse complement strand
GGCTTTTTTCAAAAAGTTCATTTTTTAATCTAATTTTTTTTATATATAAATCAATAACTTATAGTATCCCCTTGGTTTAATAAGGTTTTTTTACACTTGTTAATGTAAAGCTTCAAGTGGTGTGTATAAAGTGCTTAAATTGGGGAAAATTTTGATTGCATTTTTACCTGTAATTTCAATGATTTGCGCCACTTCTACTGCTCTTAAATCAGCTAAAATTTGGGCGATTTTCATGAGTTCCGCTGGGCTATTTCTTCCTTTAGTACCTAACCAAGCAGGTGGAATATCAGGCGCATCCGTCTCTAAAACAATACTTTCCAGCGGCAAAGTTTTGGCTAACTCACGAATTTTAAGCGCGCGTGGGTAAGTCATTGCGCCACCAAAGCCCAATTTAAAGCCTAATTTAATAAAAGCTTCCGCTTGCTGCGCGCTGCCGTTAAACGCGTGTGCGATGCCGCCAGCCACTTGATGCCTACGCAAATATTTCAATACATCGTCCACCGCGCGACGCACATGCAAAATCACTGGCAAATTGAATTCTTGCGCAATTTTAAGCTGCTCAGAAAAAAAGTATTCCTGCGTTTCGCGATTTTGCTGGGTGACAAAGAAATCTAAGCCAATTTCGCCCACCGCGACCAGTTTTTGACTTGCTTGGTGCTCGGCAATGAGTTTTTTAAGCAAGGTTAAATCACTCGGATGCGCGTTATCCACATACATGGGGTGAATGCCAAGCGCAAATCTACAATGTGAATATTCATGAGATAAATCAATTACTTGCTGAAAATTTTCACGCGCAACAGCGGGAATAACTATCGCGCTAACACCATGGCTTAGCGCAGCTTGGGTGACTTCTGCCCTGTCTGTGTCAAATTCTGCGGCGTCCAAGTGGCAGTGGGTGTCAATTAACATGCTTAATTTAACCTTGGCTTCGCGCGCAGACGAATATCCGCACCAATTTGACGCAACTCGATAATTTCTAGCGCAATCGCTTGCTGCATATTGGTAAATGCGGGCATGGCGAACATACTTTTTGCAGCGCCGCCCATGAGTTTGGGTGCATAGTAAATCAATAACTCGTCAATCAGGTTTTGCGCCATCAGCGCGCCGTTTAAGCCTTCGCCACCCTCGACTAGCACCTCGTTGATTTCGCGGCTAGCAAGGTGGCTTAACAGCGTTTTTAGGCACACTTTTCCTTCAGCATTCGGAATGCAAAGCAACTCTGCGCCAGTCGCCAGCAATTGCGCTTGTTTTTTCTGACTGGCCTTTGCAAATGCAATCAGCGCGTTGCCGCCCAATTTGTTTTCTGAGTGTAGAATTTTGGCTTTAGGTGAAATTTGTAATTGACTATCAACAATAATGCGCATAGGCTGCAAGCCAATATCCATGGGGTCTGCAGGCACGTTATTTAAAGAGTTATAACGCACAGACATACTCGGATCATCCGCCAACACCGTGCCAGCGCCCGTGAGAATGGCGCACGAACGCGCGCGCCAATGTTGCACATCCGCTCTCGCCGCTTCACTGGTAATCCATTGACTGACACCGTTTTTGAGCGCAGTTTTGCCATCTAAACTGGCGGCAATTTTACTGCGCACGAATGGAGTGTTTTTAGTCATGCGCGAGATAAAACCGGGGTTAAGCACCTCTGCTTGCGCTTGCATTAAGCCAGTCGCGGTTTCAATATTGTGTGCTTGCAAATGCGCTAAACCGCTGCCTGAAACTTGCGGATTTGGGTCTTGCATCGCGGCGATGACTTTTGAAATGCCTGCCTGCAGCAAGGCATGGGTGCATGCGGGAGTGCGGCCTGTGTGATTGCATGGTTCTAGCGTAACATAGAGTGTTGCGCCTTTTGCTGCCTCGCCCGCTTGGCGCAGGGCAAATACTTCAGCGTGCGGCTCGCCCGCTTTTAAGTGCGCACCTTCGCCAACTATTTTGCCGTCTTTCACAATCACGCAACCCACACGCGGATTGGGCATCGTTGTATATAAACCTTGCTCTGCCAACTGCAAAGCGCGTGTCATAAACAAATGGTCGTTGGCGCTAAATGCCATGGTGTTTTATAGGTCGCGACTATAAGTCACGGATAACGTCGTGAAAATCATCGACATCGGAAAAACTGCGATAGACCGAGGCAAAGCGAATGTAAGCGACTTTATCCATCACTTTCAGCTCCTGCATCACGCTTTCGCCCAGTTCGCGCGCGGGGATTTCGCGCTCACCAAGGCTCAACATTTTTTGCACAATATGATCTAGAGCGCGATCTACGTACTCCGTCGGCACTGGGCGTTTGTGCAGGGCACGGGTAAATGACAACCTTAGTTTTTCGCGACTAAATTCCTCGCGCGTACCGTTAGTTTTAACCACTTGCGGCAAGTGTAAATCCGCCGTTTCGTAAGTAGTAAAGCGTTTATCGCACTTACCACATTTACGCCGACGGCGAATCGAATCACCTTCGTCATTCACTCTAGAATCAATGACTTGGGTATCGGCGTCGCCGCAGAAAGGACACTTCACTTTAGTTAAGCACCATACACAGGAAAGCGTGCAGTCAACGCATGTGCTTTTTCTTTTGTGGCTGCAATCACGGTCTCAGAAGTCGGATTATCCAGCACATCGGCGATTAAATTGGCGACTTGCTTAGCTTCCGTTTCTTTAAAGCCGCGCGTGGTAATGGCTGGCGAGCCAATGCGAATGCCAGACGTGACAAACGGACTTTCTGGGTCATTGGGAATGGCATTTTTATTCACCGTAATGTGCGCCAAACCTAGCGCCGCATCGGCAGCTTTGCCCGTTAAGCCTTTTGGACGTAAATCGACCATGAACATGTGTGATTCTGTACGACCAGAAATAATGCGTAAGCCACGCGTAGTAAGCGTTTCCGCCAATACAACGGCATTTTTTAATACTTGTTGCTGATAGGCTTTAAACTCAGGTTGCGACGCTTCTAAAAACGCTGTAGCCTTACCCGCAATCACGTGCATCAGCGGCCCACCTTGCAGGCTAGGAAACACATTGGAATTGAGTGATTTTTCAAACTCTGCTTTGGCCAAAATAATACCACCACGAGGACCACGCAAGGTTTTATGTGTAGTTGATGTTACAAAATCGGCATGCGGCACTGGGTTTGGATAGACGCCCGCGGCGATTAAGCCAGAATAATGCGCCATATCCACCATGAAATAAGCACCCACTTTTTTGGCAATTTCAGACATGCGCGCCCAATCGAAACGTAGCGCATACGCACTCGCCCCGCCGATTAACAATTTCGGTTTCG
>JANMYB010000063.1:0-1936 GCA_031381645.1 Methylotenera sp. | reverse complement strand
CAATTATTGTCGTGCTACGCTCACAACGGTTTTTAAGTAATGCATCGTATATCAGATTTAAAGTTTCGCTATTTTTATATACTTCGCCATCGGGCAGAATAATCTCTAACACACTCACACCCACATCTCGTAAAGATTTGGTAAGCTTCTCGAGATACAAAGGCGCAACCGTTGTGTTTGTCACAATAGCCACATTTTTACGTTTTAAATGCGGCAAAATTAGCTCTGCTTGAGTAGTTAAGCCAGTGCCAATATGAATTGGGTAAGCGCGGTCACCAAGAGCTACTTGTAATGTTTGCATCATAATTCTGTTAACGATTTTTCAATTTGGTTAAGTATATTCGTAACAGGCTGATTGCCTGTATCAAAAATGAGTGCTGCCGTTTGTGTGTAAATCGGATTACGTTCGGCATAGAGCTGCTCTAGTTTAGCGCGAATATCTACATTTTGCAGCAACGGCCGATGTTTATCGTTACGCGTTCTGTGCCAAAGTTCATTTACATTGGCGCGCAGGTATATCACTGTGCCATTGGCTTGCAGCAATTTTCGATTATCTTCTGCAATCACCGCGCCGCCGCCTGTCGCCATCACGATATTGCTTATCTTGCAAAGATCTTGAATAACTGCTGTTTCACGTTTGCGAAAACCCGCTTCACCTTCAAGCTCGAAAATTACTGGGATTTTAACGCCTGTGCGCTTTTCAATTTCATGATCTGTATCATAAAAAGTTTTGCCCAAATGCTTGGCAAGCAACTTACCAATAGTAGTTTTGCCAGCGCCCATTAGACCTATGAAAAAAATGTTATTACTTTTAGAGCTCACAATAAAAAATGCCTATCACGTTATGATAGGCATTTTAAGGCATAGCGAGCGTTCTGTCAGGTTTGGCTTAACGTAAACCTAAACTTTCATCCATAATTTTTGGTGTAACGAAAATAAGCAGTTCGGTCTTGTCGTCTTGTTTTGTTCTACGCTTAAAGACGTTGCCAATAATTGGTAAATCACCAAAAAATGGCACTTTATCCACGTCATTACGTTCTTGCTGCTCATAAATACCGCCAAGTACAGCAGTCTCGCCATTAGCAACCAATACTTGTGTCAACACATTTTGTGTGTTGATTGCTGGCCCAGCTGGCGTAAGTGCGCCCTGACTATCTTTTCTCACTTCTAAATCCATGATAATTTTATCATCAGGAGTGATTTGTGGCGTCACCTCAAGGCTTAACTCTGCCTTTTTAAATGATATGCTTGTCGCGCCGCTACTGGTGCTTTGATTATATGGTATTTCAACACCTTGAGCGATTCTTGCCTTTGTCTGATTGGCGGTTGTTACGCGCGGACTCGAGACAATCTTCCCTCGATTATCCGACTCAAGTGCAGAAAGCTCTAAGTTTAGCAATAAGCCTGCGGGCAATCTAAACAAACTGAAAGCAATACTGCCAAACGAACCTACTACGGGCAGATTCGAATTTAAGCCCCCTGTGTTAGCTATTGCACCGCTTGTGTTGCTAGCTCCTGTAACTGCGCCTGCATTATTTAAAGTGCCTCCAACACTTAAATCATTATTACCAAAGTGTCCTGCTTTTTGTACGCCAAATCTAGCGCCTAAGCTCTTACTGAACTTGTCATCGGCTATTACTATACGTGATTCGATCATTACTTGTTTTACTGGAACGTCAGTTTGATTAATAATAGATTGAATTTCTTCTAATTTCTTAGCAGTATCTTGTATGAATAGCGTATTAGTACGTGGATCCCAAACTGCGCTACCACGCTTAGACAGGATACTCTTTTGGCCACTGCCACCAGAGTTTGAACCCGTAAGAATATTTTTAAATGCTTCTGCTTTTTGGTAGCGCAAAGTAAACACTTCGGTGCGTAACGGCTCCAAATCTTCGATTGCGCTAATCGATTCTAATTGGGCTTTTTCCTTAGC
>JANMYB010000031.1:0-12216 GCA_031381645.1 Methylotenera sp. | reverse complement strand
CAGGGCCGTGAAACGAACCAGCGCCAATGATAGTATGCTTTTTGCATGCGAAAGTAGGTCACTGCCAAGCTCTTATATCAAATCATCGTTAAGGTGGTTTACAAAAAACCCTCCTAGTGAGGGTTTTGTTGTTTGTACGGCATTGGTTTTAAAGGAAAAAGTCTTGTTTTTTGTAAAAACGCGCTGTATAGTGAATCTAACGTTACGGAAGCACGATGATGAAAAAATTAATTTTTTGCCTTGCTATTAGCTTGTTTTGCATGTCTGTAGAAATACAGGCGGATGAAAATAGCTGTAATTGCAGGAACAAGCTCTCCGCATGCCCGCAAGAAAATCTTAGGCGCGGAGTAGACACAGTGCCACTGTCATACGGTAAAAAAACCGATGAACTATCACCTGGCAACCGTAGTAATAATTTGGCTTTTGGCCAAAAAACGGATGAGTTAAGTCGCGGCAAAGAGCTTGAATCTTTAATGCGCGGTAAGCATGATGATAAACTAGCGCGTGGAAAAGAAGACACACTATTGGCGCGCGGTAATAGGAGCGACGATTTAGTACGCAGTGTAGCCAACGATAATCTAAACTTTAGCAAAAATAATGATTATCTTGAGCGTAGTAAATCCTCGGATGATTTATCTTTTGGTAGCCGTAGCGACCACCTTAGCCGTGGCAAAGAGTCTGAACCGCTAAGTCGTTGTAATTAATACGCTTGATTATAAAGTCACTATAATTGAATGCCACCACCACCCGCATGAATATTGGCTTGTAGGGCAGGTGTTTTAATAAGTAGTTTTTAACTAATTGATGCGGTTGGCGTGCATTCCAATTGCTTGAATTTATTGGTATAATGAACGCATAATTTGAATGGGCTTTGTGCCCATTTTTTGTTTCTGCAGAGTATGTAGGCGCTTGGGGTAAGTTGTAATGCAAGATTTGCATGGGTTAATTGATAAAACAGTAACGCAGCTTGGGTTTGAACTGGTTGATCTTGAGATTTCGAATCGAGGCAAATTGCTACGCGTCTTTATCGACAAGCTAGCACCAAAAGATATTAAAGACAGTGTGAATATTGACGATTGCGTGTTGGTGAGCAATCAATTGGGTAATGTGTTGACGGTAGAACATGAAATTGAATATGACAGGCTGGAGATTTCTTCCGCTGGTATGGATAGAGTGCTGAAAAAAGAGAAAGATTTTGAACGTTTTACAGGTGAGCGCGCGCAGATTAAGTTGCGCGTCGGTATTAAAGATGAAAGCGCGAATGCAGTAGGTACGACGTTGCCGCGCAAGACATTTTTGGGTATTTTAAAAGGCGTAGAAGCCAGCAATGTGCTGATGGAATGCGACGGCGTTACCTATAAATTGACGATGAGTAATATTGATAAAGCAAGACTAAGCCCTATATTTTAGGCAGCCCTGTATTTTGACTTAGTTTGAATTTAGAATAAATTGATAGTTGGAGATTGCAATGAGTCGTGAAATTTTGTTATTGGTAGATGCGCTTGCTCATGAAAAAAACGTGAGCAAAGAGGTAATTTTTACTGCGTTGGAGCTGGCATTGGCCTCTGCAACCAAAAAAAATCACGAAGAAAATGCAGATATTCGCGTTGATATTGATCGTGAAAGCGGTGAGTATAAAACCTTCCGCCGTTGGCAATATGTGGAATACGATTTGTTAGAAAACTCGCAATATCAGTTTGATGAAGAAAGCGAACGTGCTGCAGGCCGCACCATTGGTGACTATTACGAAGAGCCGCTAGAAAACATTGAATTTGGCCGTATTGGAGCCCAAGCCGCGAAACAAGTCATTTTGCAAAAGGTACGCGAAGCTGAGCGCGAACAAATTTTAGAGGACTTTTTGGCGCGTAATGAGAGTTTAGTCACTGGTGTAATTAAGCGAATGGAAAAAGGTAACGCGCTGATTGAAGTTGGCCGTTTAGAATGTTTATTGCCGCGAGAGGCGATGATTCCTAAAGAAAATTTACGCGTGGGTGATCGCGTGCGCGCTTATTTATCACGTATTGAACGCAGTGGCCGTGGTCCGCAACTAATTTTATCGCGCATAGCACCAGAATTTTTACAACGTTTGTTTGAACTGGAAGTGCCTGAAATTGAAGAAGGCTTGCTGGAAATTAAAGCGGCAGCACGTGACCCTGGTTTGCGCTCTAAAATCGCGGTAAAGACTAACGACCAACGCCTAGATCCAGTCGGTACTTGTGTCGGTATGCGCGGTTCGCGCGTACAAGCCGTCACCGGTGAATTGGCTGGAGAGCGTGTGGATATTGTGTTGTGGAGCATGGAGCCAGCACAATTTGTGATTAATGCCATGGCTCCAGCTGAAGTTTCTTCTATCGTTGTGGATGAAGATGCGCACAGCATGGACGTGGTGGTGAACGAGGAACAATTAGCGTTAGCAATTGGTCGTAGTGGTCAAAACGTGCGTTTGGCGTCTGAATTGACAGGTTGGACTTTGAATATTCTAACCGAGGATGAGGCTACCAAGAAAAACCAAGATGAATACTCCAGCGTGAGTCAGTTGTTTATGGAAAAACTTGACGTGGATGAAGAAGTTGCGGACATTTTAGTTCAAGAAGGCTTTAGCACGTTAGAAGAAATTGCCTATGTACCACTAGCTGAAATGGCAGAAATTGATGCATTTGACGAAGATACCATTAACGAGTTGCGCTCGCGTGCGCGTGCGGCTTTATTGACTGAGGCAATCGCTAAAGAAGAAAAAGTAGAAGAAGCAGCAGAGGATTTGTTAACGATGGAAGGCATGGACGATAAGACTGCTCACTTACTCGCCGCTAAAGGCATTCCTAGCATGGAGGATTTAGCTGAATTGGCAGTGGATGAGTTGGTGGAATTGACTAATATGGACACCGAACGCGCTAAAACATTGATTATGACCGCGCGCGCGCCGTGGTTCAAATAAAAGCCTAAGGGTTTAAATAAGTTTAAAATAGAATAAGCAGAAAGACAGGAACAGTAAAATGGCACAAACAACCGTCGCACAATTCGCCGCAGAGCTAGGGCTGCCTAACGCCTTGCTGCTGGAGCAGCTTAAAAGTGCGGGCGTGGTTAAATCTGCCGTTGAAGATAAGTTGGAAGAAGCAGATAAGTCAGCTTTGTTGGAGTATTTGCGCAAAGAGCATGGTGCGGCACAAGTGCCAAAAAACAAAATTACGTTGACACGTAAATCTAACACCGAAATTAAAAAAACTGACAGCATGGGGAAAGCGCGCACTATTCAAGTAGAGGTGCGTAAAAAACGCGTGTTAGTGCGCAATGAAGAAGAGGTTGCTGAAATAGCGCCATTGTCGGTAGTTGAAGAAATATTGCCAACTGAGTCTGTGGTGATTGAGCCAGTAGCTGAAGAAGGCGTTTCTGAAGAAGTCGTGCCAGCTGAGGTGGTGATTGAGCCAAAATTGACAACGATTAAAAAGCAAGTATTAACGCCAGAACAAATTGCTATGCGTGAGCAAGAGGCAAAGCGTCATGCGACGTTGGCTTCGATGCAAGCAGAAGACGTGCGCAAAAAACAGGAAATGGCGCAGCGTCGTTTAGATGAAGAGGCTAAAAAATTAGCTGATGAATTAGCTGCAGCGAAAGCTAAAACTGCGAAACTTTCAGAGGGTACTTTACACAAGCCAGTCGCTAAAGATGGTGCGGCAAAACCAGCCTCAAAGGATGCTAAAAAAGGTAGCAAAGGCACCAATACAGATTGGAACGATAAAGAAAGTAAAAAACGCGGATTAAAAACACGTGGTGACATTACTGCTGGGCAAGGCTGGCGCTCACCTAAAGGCAAACACAAATCACATAAGGATGACGATCAAGAGCATGCATTTAATGCCCCTACTGAGGCGATTGTGTATGAGGTGCTGGTGCCAGAAACGATTTCTGTTGCAGATTTAGCGCACAAAATGTCGGTTAAAGCAGCAGAAGTGATTAAAGTACTGATGGGCATGGGTATGATGGTGACGATTAACCAAGTGCTAGATCAAGAAACTGCAATTATTTTGGTAGAAGAAATGGGGCATACAGCCAAAGCGGCTGCACCAAATGACCCAGATGTTTTCTTAGAAAAAGCTGAGCATGGCGAGGCGATTCTAGAGTCACGACCCCCAGTAGTGACAGTGATGGGTCACGTTGACCATGGTAAAACTTCGTTATTAGATTATATTCGTCGTAGCCGCGTGGCTTCTGGTGAAGCTGGTGGCATTACGCAACACATTGGTGCGTATCACGTTGAAACTCCGCGCGGTATGGTGACTTTTTTAGATACGCCAGGCCACGAGGCGTTTACAGCAATGCGTGCACGTGGCGCTAAAGCTACCGACGTGGTGATTCTAGTAGTTTCAGCCGATGACGGCGTGATGCCACAAACTATAGAGGCGATTCACCATGCCAAAGCAGCTGGCGTGCCTCTGGTGGTAGCGATTAACAAAATTGATAAACCCGATGCACAGCCAGAACGCGTGAAAATGGAACTGGTCGCACAAGAGGTGGTGCCAGAAGACTTTGGCGGCGACACCATGTTTCGCGAAGTTTCTGCTAAAACAGGCAAGGGCATCGACGAATTGTTAGAGGCAGTATTATTACAAGCTGAAATTTTAGAGTTAAAAGCGCCAAAAAATACGCCTGCCAAAGGCCTGGTGATTGAAGGTAGGCTGGACAAAGGCCGTGGTTCAGTATCAACCATTTTAGTGCAATCTGGCATATTACGCCGCGGTGATATGATTTTAGCTGGCACTACGTTTGGCCGCGTACGTGCCATGTTAGACGAAGCAGGTAACGATATTAAAGAAGCTGGGCCATCGATTCCAGTTGAAATTTTGGGTTTGTCTGATGTGCCAAGTGCAGGCGAAGAAGTGATTGTGCTTAATGATGAGCGCAAAGCACGCGAAATTGCTAACTTCCGTGCAGGCAAGTTCCGTGACGTGAAATTGGCCAAACAGCAAGCGGCTAAACTTGAAAATATGTTTAATCAGATGGAAGAAGGTGAAGTACAAACACTTAATCTGATTATTAAATCTGACGTACAAGGCTCCTACGAAGCGCTTGCAACAAGCTTACAAAAACTCTCTACTGCAGAAGTGAAAGTTAAAATCATCCACACGGGTGTAGGTGCTATTAGTGAGTCGGATGTCAACTTAGCCAGCGCATCTGGCGCGGTATTGATAGGTTTTAGTGTGCGTGCGGATGCTGGATCGCGTAAGTTGATTGATAGTTTAGGCGTTGATGTGCGCTACTACAATATTATCTACGAAGCGGTGGATGAAGTAAAAGCGGCGCTGGGTGGTATGTTGAAACCTGAGCAAAAAGAAAGCATGATAGGAACGGTAGAAATTCGTGAAGTATTTAAAATTTCTAAAGTGGGCTCAATTGCTGGTTGTTATGTCACAGATGGCATGATTAAACGCAACTCCAAAGTGCGAGTTTTACGCGATAATGTGATTATTTACACGGGTGAATTGGATTCGCTGAAACGCTTTAAAGATGATGTAAAAGAAGTGAAAAACAACTTTGAATGCGGCTTATCACTTAAAAATTATAACGACATTGAAGTGGGCGATATATTGGAAGTTTATGAAGTCGTTGAGGTGGCAAGAACACTTTAATGGCTAAGGAATACTCGAGAAGTCATAGAGTTGCAGAGCAAATGCAGCGCGAGCTGGCGGATTTGCTGATGTTTGAAGTCAAAGATCCGCGCATTGGCATGGTGACGATTACCGCAGTGGAAGTGACTGGGGATATGGCACATGCGAAGATTTTTTACAGCGCGCCGCAAGCCAAGCCGAATATGACAAATCATGCCAAAACGCTGCAAAGCGTTCAAAATGGTTTAGAAAATTCGGCAGGTTATTTGCGCACACAAGTGGCCAAACGCATGTTGCTACGCACCGTGCCGCAATTGCATTTTGTGTATGATGAATCAATCGACATTGGCATGAAAATGGCGCAACTCATTGATGCAGCGCGCGCCACAGATAAAAATTTAGATTAATTATATTTAACTAATCTTGCAATTTAAGCGCATCAAAAGAAACGTCAACGGCGTTTTATTACTCGATAAACCACTCGGTTTTTCATCCAATCAAGCCCTGCAAAAAGTAAAATGGCTGTTTTCTGCTGCCAAAGCCGGCCACACTGGCACGCTAGACCCGCTTGCAACTGGGCTGTTGCCGATATGTTTTGGCGAAGCCACCAAGTTTGCGCAATACGTCACCGATGCCGATAAAACTTACTTCGCGACCATTAAATTGGGCGTGACAACCAATACGGGCGATGCTGAAGGCGAAGTTTTAGTGACCTCACCTGTCCATGTCACGCGAAGCCAATTTGCACAAGTTTGCCAGCAATTTGTCGGTGAAATTTCTCAAATTCCACCCATGTATTCTGCCTTAAAGCACGAAGGAAAGCCTTTATATGCATACGCCAGAGAGGGTGTAGATATTGGCCGTCATACCCGTTTAATTTCAATTAAAAATATCGCTCTAAATAATTTTTTAGGCGATGTTGCGCAAATTACTGTTGCTTGCAGCAAAGGCACTTACATTCGCACGTTGGCAGAAGATATTGGCGCAAAATTGGGTTGCGGCGCGCATTTAATCGGCCTGCGGCGTACGGAAACGGCAGGATACTCGCTATCGCAAGCGATTACGATAGAACAGCTCGAAACTTTGAGTTTAGAAGCACGTGAAGCGCTTTTATTACCTGTAGATTCCGCAATAGAAAGTCTGCCTATCGTTACTTTAAACGCGGATGCGGCGTATTTTTTATTACAAGGCCAAGCGGTCTGGATGACGGGCAAAATACCTAATAGCGATTTGCGGCTTTATGATGAAAATAATAGCTTTTTAGGTCTGGGCTTTTTGCAAGATGATGGCAAAATTGCACCCAAGCGATTAATTCAAAAAAATCAATCAAATTAATGGCTTGCTAAAAAATAGCGCTTGTTGAAAACAAACAATCGCACTATAATGCTCGCTCATTTTGTAAATGAATGCACTCGTGGTTTCGGCTACCTTTGCATTGACGCTAACTAGATTAAGGAAAAAAGATGGCAATTACAGCAGTAGATACGGCAAAAGTGGTAGCAGAATATCAAACAAAACAAGGTGATACAGGTAGTCCAGAAGTGCAAGTTGCACTCTTAACCAATCGCATTAATTATCTCACCGAGCATTTTAAATCAAACAAAAAAGACAATCACTCACGTCGTGGTTTACTGGCGATGGTAAGTCAACGTCGTCGTTTGTTAGATTACCTAAAAAGTAGAGATGTTAGCCGCTATCAAACTTTAATTGAGCGTTTAAGTCTTCGTAAGTAATTGTTATAAAGTGTTTTTACAACATTTTATAATGTAAGTAAAGCCGATTGCATGGTGATATGCATCGGCTTTTTTGCTTTGAAAATTATCACAAAATATTGTTTATAGAAATGTTGTTATTGGGTAGTGAATAACAGCTTAAAGAAAAGGAAAATTAATGTTTAATATTACAAAAAAAAGTATTCAATATGGCGCACATACGCTGACCTTAGAAACAGGTGAAATCTCACGTCAAGCCGATGCGGCTGTGTTGGTAAGCTATGGCGATACCGTTGTGTTAGTCGCAGTAACGAGTAAAAGCGAAGTAAAAGAAGGTCAAGATTTCTTCCCATTAACTGTGGATTACATGGAAAAAACTTATGCTGCCGGTAAAATTCCAGGTGGTTTTTTCAAACGTGAAGGCCGTCCTTCGGAAAAAGAAACGCTGACAAGCCGTTTAATCGACCGTCCATTACGCCCATTGTTTCCAGAAGCGTTTTATAACGAAGTACAAGTGGTTGCGACGGTTATGTCGTCAGACCCAGAAATTGATGCTGATATTCCGGCAATTATTGGCGCATCTGCCGCCATGTCGCTATCAGGCATTCCATTCTTCGGCCCGCTAGGCGCTGCGCGCGTAGGTTATATCGATGGTGAATATGTATTAAACCCAAGCAAAACAGAGCTTGAGACAACGCAAATGGATTTAGTGGTTGCTGCCACTGAAACTGCTGTGATGATGGTGGAATCTGAAGCGAAAGAATTATCAGAAGAGGTGATGCTGGGCGCGGTTGTATTCGGCCACGAGCAAATGCAAGCTGTGATTAAAATGATTAACGAAATGGTTACTGAAGCAGGTAAAGATGCTTGGGATTGGGTTGCACCTGAGCCAGATACCGCGTTAATTGCAAAAGTGGCGAAAATTGCCGAAAAAGATGTATATGCAGCATTCCAAATCAAAGCTAAAGGCGAGCGCTCTAGTAAATTAGACGAAATTAAAAACCGCGTAATGAGCGAGTTAATTAATGAAAATACCTCTACTGCAGAAGCGAATAAAATTAAAGGAGAGTTCTTTAATCTAGAAGCTAAAACTGTACGTAGCCAAATTTTAAACGGCGAGCCACGTATTGATGGTCGTGATACGCGCACTGTACGTCCAATTAGCATTCGTACTGGCGTGTTGCCACGTACACATGGCTCTGCGCTGTTTACGCGTGGTGAGACACAAGCATTGGTGGTAGCTACATTAGGTACTGGTCGCGATGAGCAAATTATCGATGCGCTACAAGGCGAGTTTAAAGACCGCTTTATGTTGCACTACAACATGCCGCCGTATGCCACGGGTGAAACTGGCCGTGTAGGTACACCAAAACGTCGCGAAATTGGTCATGGCCGCTTGGCAAAGCGTGCGTTAATCGCAGCATTGCCAACCCAAGCAGATTTTGATTACACCATGCGTGTGGTTTCTGAAATTACTGAGTCTAATGGTTCTAGCTCAATGGCCTCTGTATGTGGTGGCTGCTTAGCATTAATCGACGCGGGTGTGCCGATGAAAGCGCACGTAGCGGGTATTGCCATGGGTTTGATTAAAGAAGGCAACCGTGTTGCTGTGCTAACAGACATTTTGGGCGACGAAGATCACCTAGGTGACATGGACTTTAAAGTTGCGGGCACAGAAAACGGCATTACTGCCTTGCAAATGGACATCAAAATTACTGGCATTACGTCGCAAATTATGCAAGTTGCCTTGGCGCAAGCCAAAGAAGGCCGCACGCATATTTTGGGCATTATGAAAGATGCCATGGCAAATGCAAACGTGGAAATGTCAGAATTTGCACCACGCATTATTACCATGAAAATCAATCCAGATAAAATCCGCGATGTAATTGGTAAAGGTGGCGCAGTCATTCAAGCGCTAACCAAAGAAACAGGCACTAGCATTGATATTACAGATGATGGCACGATTAAAATCGCTTGTACTTCAAGCGAGCAGGGTGAAGATGCCAAACGTCGTATTGCAGCGATCACGGCCGATGTAGAGGTTGGTCAAATCTACGAAGGCCCAGTGGTAAAAATTCTAGATTTTGGTGCAGTGGTCTCATTGTTGCCAGGTAAAGATGGCTTGGTGCACATCTCACAAATTGCCCACCAACGCGTTAATGCAGTGAGCGACTTTGTAAAAGAAGGCGATATTGTTAAAGTTAAAGTAGTTGAAATTGACGACAAAGGCAAAGTGCGTTTAAGCATGAAAGCCTTGATAGATGCGCCTGCTAAAGAAGACGCACAACAGCAGTAATATGTATTAGTAATAAAAAACCCGCTTTTGCGGGTTTTTTATTGTCAAAATAAATGCCCTGAAACCCGCATGGATATTGGCTCGCAGAGCATTGTTTTTACTTGTATGCTAATTGAAATTTGACAAATTTAGTTAAAAGTCTACAATGACTTCTTATGACATTCAATAGAAGTCAAAAGGAGTAAATGATGAGTCAAATAACTGCAAGACTACCCGATGAGCTAGTTGCCTCGCTAGATAATGTGGCAACTGAGTTGCGCCGTACGCGTGCCGAGGTTGTAAGGCAAGCTATTGAATATTATTTAGAAGATTTTGAAGACCTCAATTTAGCTTTGCAAGCCCTGCGCGACCCAGCAGACGCCGTGCTGGATTGGGAAACCGTCAAACATGAATTACTCAATCAGCATTAAATCGCGTACTTAAATTAGTATTAAACTTTAAGTATAAAAACGTGTACACAATCACCATCAAGCAAAGTGCGGCAAAAGCGCTGGCAAAAATAGATGCACCACAAAGAATGCGCTTAATTGAAGCGATTGATAAACTAAAAACCAACCCGACTGCAGGCAGCGTGCTTAAAGGCGAGTTTACTGGTCTGCGTAGAATTCGAATTGGCGATTATCGCATTGTGTACGAAGTGCAAAATGAACAGCTGGTGATATTGGTTGTGCGCGTGGCGCATAGGCGTGAAGTTTATAAATAGCGGTAGAAGCTAACGAGTAAATTACTTAAATAAGCGCTCATAATGAATTTACAAATGAATCTTAAACTTGCTGAAAACTATACTAGTAAGTCTCAAATTGCTAGGGTAATCACTGAAGATTGGTTTTTAAATCATGGGTTTTGCCCTTCATGTAGTGACAATTTATCGGGGATTAACAATAACGCCAAAGTCCATGATTTTTCGTGTGAGCTATGTGATAGTCAGTTTGAACTTAAAAGTTATCTTGGAAAAACACCTTCAAAAATCAATGATGGCGCATTCGATTCAATGGTAAAAAGAATAGCCGACATTAATAGCCCACACTTTTTCTTTTTGGGTTACAACCATGACTATTCAGTAGCAAACTGTTTTGCGGTTCCCAATTATTTATTTCAACCAGCTACTATAGTAAAAAGAAAACCACTTGCATTAACAGCAAGGCGCGCGGGCTGGGTGGGATGTTTAATCTTATTAGATCAAATCCCAGATATTGGTAAGATTAAATTGGTTGAAAATGGTAAAGCTATTGGACGTGAAGCCGTCAAAAAAGCTTGGGATAAAACACGGTTTTTAGCTGAGCAAAAAAACCTTCAAACACGCGGATGGACATTAGATATATTGAATTGTGTTGAAAAATTAAATACTAATTTTAGCTTAAATGAAGTGTATCAATTTGAAACACAGCTTTCAATCAAACATCCTGAAAACAAGCATATAAAAGATAAAATCAGGCAACAATTGCAAGTTTTAAGAGACAGGGGAGTTATTGAGTTTGTAAGGCCAGGCCTATATAAAGCCAGTTAAAGGTATAGTAATACACCCTGCAAACGCAATGGATGTCCCCGCAGAATACGCCAGATTGAGATGGTTATTCATGCCTGAAAGTCGCATGGATATTGGCTTGTAGGGCAGGTGTTTTAGAGGTATTTTTAGTGAATTAAGAAGCAAAAAAGCCCGAGCAATCGGGCTTTTTTGTTTAGATCTTAAGCAGCTAACTACTTAGCGACTTGTTTCTCTCTCATCTCATCCAGTGTTTTGCAATCGATGCACAGCGTCGCGGTAGGGCGCGCTTCTAGGCGTTTTAAGCCAATTTCTACGCCACAACCTTCGCAATAGCCATATTCGCTTTCATCGATATTGCGTAGTGTTTCATCAATTTTTTTGATGAGTTTGCGTTCGCGGTCACGGTTGCGCAACTCTAAGGCCATGTCAGATTCTTGGCTGGCGCGATCGTTCGGATCGGCAAACATGGTGACTTCGTCTTGCATGGTATGCACCGTGCGGTCAATGTCGTGACTTAAATCAGATTTCCAGCCATTTAAAATAGCGCGAAAATGCTTGAGCTGGTTTTTGTTCATGTATTCCTCATCAGGTTTGGCCTGATAAGGCGTAAAGGTTTTAGTTAAGGTTTCAGCCATGTTGTATCCAAAAAACGCATTAATAAAGTTTAAGTAAAATGCGTTTAAAAAATGTTAAATTTAAAGTTATTAATTTTTTATCGCGCGAGTTTACACCTTATGTAAAAGATATGCAAAAGCTTATTTTTTCTCTTTTAATTCAAGCGCTAACAGGGTATTTTCCATTAGTGTCGCCACTGTCATCGGACCAACACCGCCAGGCACGGGCGTAATGTAACTGGCACGCGTTTTTGCGGCATTAAAATCGACATCGCCACAAATAGAGCCATCGGCCAAACGATTAATGCCTATATCGACTACAATTGCGCCAGCTTTAATCCAATCGCCTTGTACAAGCCCAGCTTTGCCTGCGGCAACGACGACTAAATCGGCATTTTGGACTTTTTCTTTTAAGTTTTTAGTGTGACGATGGCAACTGGTAATGGTGCAACCAGCCAGCAAAAGCTCCAACGCCATGGGTCGCCCGACGTGATTTGAAACGCCG